>JADFJT010000035.1 GCA_022566015.1 Pseudomonadota bacterium
TCGGGCGGACGAAATACTCGAACCCCGCCCCCTGGGGCCCGACCGCGACTCGCTTGCCTTTCAGGTCGGCGATGCCGGCGATCCCCGATTTCTTTTTCACGACGAACATCGCGCCTTCAAGCCCATCGGTATAATCGACTTCGGAACCCGCCAAATATTGGTAACTCATTGGATCGACGACAAGTTTAACGCCCTGATTCTCGACAGTTTTATCCCCTTCTGTGGATTCTTCATCCAGCGAAAATGAGTACTGAAAACCAGAGCAACCACCACCGTACACCGATACCCGTAGCCTGGATTTTGAATTCCCTTCTTCCTCGATTAATTTTTTAACTTTGCGTGCAGCAGCGTCCGAAAACTCGAGCATGGTATCGGCTACCGGATTGAGCTTTGCGCCAAAATTTGCATCAATGGTTATGTTCATTACTTTTCTCTATTTCCTGTTCATTACCTTAACTATCTAGTAACACTTAGTCAACTATTCCAAAATGGTTACTTTTCAGCCACTGGAGCGGCGCCTTCCTGCCACTTCGACGACTGATCTTCCAGCACTTTCTGCTTTTCTGACTCAGGGGGTTGATGCACCAGAGCGCCATTCACCTCGGCTCCTATCGCCATTTCGAGCAGATTATAGTAGACGCTGCCTTTTATTCTCGATTTTGGTGCCAGCTCGACTCGAGTTGAACCATGGACATCGCCAACAATTTCACCGTTAAGCACCATGTTGGGTACCTTTATCTCGCCTTCGATACGACCATATTCGCTCAAAATCAAGATCGCAGAACTGTCTTTTTCGGCTATTACACTACCAGTAATTTTGCCATCAACATGCAGGCCCCCAGCAAAAATCAAATCACCATTGATTACCGTGCCCTGACCAACCAGCGTATCGATACGCGCCGTACTGAACGCTTTCTTTTTTCCAAACATATTATAAATCCTCGGGCATTAGTCTTGCCCATGAAATTGTTTCAGAAATAGATTTTACCTTTTTTGTGGTGGAATTGATGCTGATTTCCACCTCGTAAGGAGTAAATTTTTCTGGAAATTCGATATCGCCTTGCAGCACCTGAAAGTATTTAAATTCAAATTTGATGGCTTTTCCTGGATTATCAAGCTTAATGTCCGATAATTTCATTTCACGCGCCTGGCCATCGTCGTCTTCACCCCGGATAGTTACTTGCACGCTACCGCGCAATTTTTTGTTACTTTCTCCGCGCTTGGTTAATACCATCTTGTAATTGTGCTGGTTCTGGCTGCCTTTTTGAATTACTTCAAACGACTGCAAATTAATGCCGAAAGCTTCGCTTTCTGGGGACACTATGCCCTGGTAGAATGCCAGTTCCTCCTCCTGAGACGATAACTTTTTTTGTAACTTCACCAGACTTTCACTCGCCTCTAGATAAGCATTGTGTTCGACTCGACTGCTGCCAGCCAGTTGGGCGTTTTTTTGTACCAGATTATGATTGCGCAATTCGAGTTCGCTAATCTTTTGTAGCAGGGTTTCGCGTTCGAGCCGTACCAGTTTGAGCTCGCGAGACTGGTATTCGTTCCCCAGGGCGAAAAATACTGCCAGTAATCCTAAAACGATGCCTGTCCCGACCCACATTTTCCAGGGCCTATAGTGTCGAACCTGAAACCCACGATGCAGCTGACTCACGGCATTATCCCCAGCGCATTTAGTCCCATCGATTCCTCCAGTCCGCACATCAAATTCATATTTTGGATCGCTTGTCCTGCCGCCCCTTTGACCAGGTTATCAATAACCGACAGAACCACATATTTATTCCTATCCGGCAGGTAATGTACAGCGATTCGACATTGGTTTGCACCTTTTACACTACGAGTCTCAGGATACGATCCCGCAGGCATCACGTCGACAAAGGGTTCATCACTATAATAATCCTCAAAAACCTGTTGCACCTTGTCACCTGAACCTCTGGCGTCGGCGTACACAGTGGCGTGGATTCCTCGCACCATAGGCATCAAGTGTGGTGTAAATACCAGTTCTGCCTGTTTATTCACGGCCTGCAGAACCTGCCTGATTTCCGGCAGGTGTCTGTGACCATCCACTGCGTATGCCTTTACCGACTCGGTCACTTCACAAAAAGCGGTGGCAACACTGGCACTTCTACCCGCACCGCTAGTACCCGATTTGCAATCGGCAATTATACTGGCCGCATTAATCGAGTTTTGATCCAGCAGCGGGAGCAGCGCGAGGATAACCGATACTGGATAACAACCGGGATTAGCCACCAACACCGCATCCCTGATTGCGTCGCGATTGAGTTCAGGCAATCCATAAACAGCCTGAGCCACTAAGGCCGGACAGGTATGGGTTGCGCCATACCATTTTTCCCACAGCCCAATATCCTTAATTCGAAAATCTGCCGCGAGATCGATGATCTTTATACCCGCTGATAGCAGGGCTTCGGCCTGTTCCATCGCAACAGTATTGGGTGTCGCGAAAAATACCAGGTCGCAGTTTTGATAAGAATCGATCTCGGGTTCACTGAAACGCAATTCAGCCATGTCACGCAAATTTTGAAATTCTTCAGCAACAGGCTTTCCCGCGTTAGAACGCGATGTAATCACCTCGATATTCACCTGTGGGTGAGAGGACAATAGGCGCAAAAGTTCAATTCCGGAATAACCGGTACCGCCGACGATGCCGACATTTACCATATTAAAGCAAACTCTTTGTGGTTAAAATGAACGCCGCATTATACATAGATCAATAGCCCAAACCATCACCTTAAGCCACAAATGAGGCCCGTCTCTTGCCACCACCGATAATAATTATCCAGCTTGCTTTCGATAATCCCGGTAAACTCCAGTGACCTGGATTAAGGCACTACATTTGATATTCATGATCGCCTGGTTTGCGGGCCTGTTTTACCTGCCCCGATTATTCGTCAATCATGCTATGGCCGAAGAGGTGGAGGTCAAAAAGCGGCTGGCATTAATGGAAAACAAATTATATCGATTTATCACCCCATGGATGGTGTTAACGCTAATTTTCGGCGCCTGGCTGCTCATCGATTACGCCTGGGAAGCCTACAGGCAAATGCTCTGGCTCAAGATAAAACTGATCCTGGTGGCTATTTTGGTGGTTTATCACTTTTACTGCGGGAAAATTATCAGGCAGCTCATCACTAACACTTGCCAACGCAGCCACGTCTGGTTTAGGTGGTTTAACGAGATTCCAGTATTGATTCTGATTGCGGTGGTTATCCTCGGGGTTGTTAAACCTCTGTAGCCAAATCTTCAGCCACCGGTGTTACATTTGGCCTATTTCAACTAATATGTGGGCTACTGTACTCCTTCTATGAGATATCTTAGGAGTACTAGATCCGACTTCTGCGGGGAAAGATAATGGTTAAAGACAAAGACACTGCAGACTTTAGGCACGATGGCGTCGTCTTTTTACCCGGTGCATTTGATCAGCCCTGGATTGACATTTTGCGCCAGGGTATTGAGGAAAATATAGCCAATCCGAGCGAACGTGGCCGCATCTGGAATAAGGATACTCAAGGTCGAACCTGTTTTTACGACAGCCAGGTGTGGCGTGAAATAGAGGCTTACAAAAATTTTGCGCTCAACTCCCCGTGCGCGGAAATTGCCGGTCGGCTCATGGGTAGCTCGAAGGTCAATTTCTTTTTCGATGCGGTTTTTGTGCGCACGCCGGGGGCACAGTTCCGAACGCCCTGGCACCAGGATGAGCCCTACTGGTCGGTGGAGGGATTTGATACCTGCAGCATATGGATGCCCCTTGTGCCGGTCGAAAAAACGAGTGCACTTGAGTTAATTCGTGGTTCGCATAGGTGGCCGCAAAAATTTAGGCAAACTAATTTTGGTGCGCTGACGGGTGATGAACGCGATCAGGTTAAATTCAGCGATGACGGCACTGTCCCGTTTCCCGACATTGAGAACCACCACGATGATTATGACATCGTAAGCTGGGACATGGAGCCTGGAGATTGCGTCGCATTCAACGGCCGTATTATCCACGGTGGTTCCGGGAACCTTTCCGAAGATCGTGATCTCAAGGTGTTGAATACGCAATGGCTCGGTGATGACGTTCGCATCAATTTCCGCAAGGAGGGCATGGATCCGGATCATTCAGCCATTATGACCGAATATGGGCTGAAACCCGGCGACCGTCCGGGGTCAGAACTCTATCCGCAGGTCTGGGTGCGAAGGTGAGACGATAATGTAAGGACAGGATGCATGGCCGGGATTTCCCTGAGTTCGGTTTCGTACAGCGAGAATTTGCTGACTACCCCCGACGCGGCTCAATTATTTTCTCTGCCTCCCGAAGAGAATTTGTAATAACGGGGTAACCCATCATCGACGTGAACCCAGGATATCTTCTCTTCAATCCACTCGCGCGATATCGAATGTGTCCGCAGAGACAGCCTCCTTTCAAAGTGCTATCAGCCATTTAATTTACCTCCGAAAATAAGCGAATATTCTATTTGCCAACACGAATTAACCCGCCCAAACCTTTGCTATTCAACTTTTCAATATACAGTTCACGCACTTGAGCGGGATTGGTTTTCATGATTGCTTCGCTAAACATAACTTCCATTTCATCCAGGTTAAACGACTTGATTACCTTCTTGGCGCGAAGCAAGCTGCCCACACTCATCGACAAACTATTGATGCCCATGCCTAGCAACGCCATAACCCCCAGCGGATCGCCTGCCAATTCACCGCATACGCTCACCGGCGTATCGGTGTGCTTCGCCCCCTCGACTACCTGACGCATCGCTTTTAAAACTGCCGGGTGAAGCGAGGAATACAATTCGGCCACATTCTCATTGTTACGATCCACGGCAAGCAAATACTGAGTCAAATCGTTGGTTCCAATGGAGATAAAATCGACCAGGCTACAAATATCTTCTATTTGATAAACCGCGGAAGGCACTTCAATCATTGCACCAATTTTCGGCATTTCAATATCGTGCCCGAATTCTTCTTCAATTTCATATTTTGCCCGATGAATTAATTCCAACGAATCGGCTACCTCCGCCTGACCACTTATCATGGGTAACAAAATTTGCAGGTTATCGTTACCGATATTGGCCCGAATCATTGCGCGTAGCTGGGTAATGAAAATCTCTGGATGATCGAGCGTGATACGCACACCACGCCAACCGAGAAAGGGATTCGCTTCCTTGATCGGGAAATAACTCAGGGGTTTATCGCCACCCACATCGAGGGTTCTTAACACCACCGGCATTCCGCTAAAGGTTTTTAATACCTTATTGTACATATGGTATTGTTCTTCCTCAGTAGGAAAACGGTCCCGGATCTGAAATGGGATTTCAGTCCTGTAAAGGCCAATCCCTTCTGCCCCACTTTTCAGTGAGGGCGTATAATCGGCCATCAAACCCGAATTCACATAAAGCGAAATACGATGCTGGTCGAGAGTAAAGGCGGGTTCATTTTTAAGACTGAGTAAATCTCGTTCGATCACCTCCTCTTCTTCCAGATAAGCGCCATATTCAGCGAGTATATTTTCGTCTGGATCGATATAGGCGCAACCACTATAACCATCCACAACTACTTTCAGACCATCCATCTGATTAACGGGCAGATTAGGGACGCCCATGACAGCGGGTATTCCGAGTGCATGAGCGAGAATCGCAACATGTGACGAACTACTTCCGTGCGTCGAAATAATGGCACATAAACGGTCTGGGGGCACCTCGGCTAAATCGGTGGCCGTAATCTCATCGCCCACCAGTACGGTATGATCCGGAAAATCGATGGGGGTGTCTCGTTCGAGCATTAGCGCGCGCAATACACGGTGCCCCAGATCACGGATATCGCTGGCTCTCGCAGCCAGATACTCGTCTTCCATTCGCTCGAATACCTGCGCGTGTTCTTCCACAGTGTCCCGCCAGCTCGCGGGCCCCCAGCTGCCCTGCTCAATACGCCTGTAAGTATCGTCGATCAATGACCCGCTATTCAACATCTGGGCGTAAGCTAGAAATAGCGCGCACTCTTCTTCCGGCAGCGAGGCTCGCATGCGCTCAGCCTGTTGGGTTAATTCTTCCTGGACTTTTCTAACTGCATCATCAAAACTTTTTATTTCGGGGAGACTATCTTTGACCTTTTTGTCCGGCACCGATTCCAGTTTAACGCCGCGATTGAGCACCAACGCATGGCCGATAGCCATGCCCGGTAAACTAGCCACGCCTCGTACCACATGCGTTGTAGAATCGAGTTTTTTACTGCCAATCAGCTTAAAACGACCCTGACTCTCCGCATGCTCAATCGAAGTCGCTAGCTGAGACGCCAAAGTGGTCAAAAATGCCTCGTCGTCCTCATTGAACACCTGCTGCGCTCTTTGTATCGCGATAACGCCGAGCACCTTGCGGTGAGAAATAATGGGCACCCCGAGATAAATCGGAAATTTATCTTCACCCGAGTCGGGCACCAGGATGAAATCCTTATGCTCCAGAGCATTTGTCAGATTGATCGACTCGGCTTTGGCCGCGACCAGGCCGATCAGACCCTGGCCAAAATTACGTGTAACGTTACCGACGATATCGGGATTCAGGCCATAGCTAGATTTTAATATCAGGGAGGGCGGATTATCGTCAGTGGCCAGAAAAATCGTACAGGCATCGGCGACCAGATCTGCAATCAGACTTTGTGCAATCGAATCGAGCGCATGCTGGATGTCAGGCGAACGACTGACTTCCTGAATAATACGCTGTAGCCTGTAAATCATCGATGGCACAGTAGTTTCCCTCGGTCAGCTGGATGAAGTCACGGATTCAGGTGATTATTAGCCTATTCGGTTAATATTGGCAAGCGAGATTCTAGCTGAGATAGTGCGCACTGATATACCCTGCGTTTAAAAAATACAACGTTTTCAACAGGATACCAGTAGTCTACCCATTTCCACTGATCAAATTCGGGTTTAGACGATGCTGCCAGGTTAAACTCCCGCTCATCTGCCTCAAGCTGCAGTAAAAACCACATTTGCTTTTGCCCAATACATCGCGGTTCTGAATTTTTACGCACATAGCGCCGGGGAAGTTTGTAGCGCAACCAGCTATTGGTCGAGGCCAGAATTTTAACATCCTTGTTCCTTAGGCCGGTTTCCTCCTCTAATTCACGAACCATGGCATCGGCAGGCGTCTCACCTGCGCCTATACCTCCCTGTGGAAACTGCCAGGCATCCTGACCAACCCGTCGCGCCCACATCACCCGCCCATGCTGATTACACAGGACGATACCTACATTTTCTCTGTATCCATCCGTATCAATCATTACACCTCTTCGCTTAAAATCACTTACAATTCAAATTACATTTTTACATACCAGAGCGCATATTGCATGAAGGCGGAAAATATTTTTGAGTTTATGCGCAATTCAAATAATGGCACTGGCAATATTTGACCTCGACAATACCCTGCTTGATGGCGACAGCGATTACCTCTGGGGGGAATACATGGTCGCCAACGATATCGTCGATAGAACCAATTATCAACTCGAGAACAGGGCATTCTTACACGACTATCAGCGCGGGCAACTCGATAACAATGAGTATCTGCAATTTGCACTTAAGCCACTCACACTTTATTCCGTCGATCGCCTGTATGCGTGGCGCGCAGACTATGTGAAAAACTGGATAAAACCAATCATCGCACCTGGAACGCCTGATTTACTCGAACGACATCGTAGTCAGGGCGATACCCTGATCATTGTCAGCGCCACAAATTTGTTCATCACCAAACCTATAGCCGAGTTGCTTAATATTCCTCATATTCTGTCGACCGAGCCAGAAATCATCGAGAATCGATATACCGGTCGCTACCTCGGGACGCCCACTTACAAAGAAGGCAAAATCACCGCTTTAAACGCATGGCTAGATAATAACGATCACAGCCTGGTCGGCAGTTATTTTTACAGCGACTCGATCAATGACCTGCCGTTGCTTGAGCTGGTTTCTACGCCGATAGCAGTTAACCCCGATGACGAACTAGCTATTATCGCCAAGCAGCGAGAGTGGCAAATCCTTAATTTGCGAAGCCAGGGTAACTGACCCCTATCCTTGAACCCACACTCACGCTCGGGCATCATGACGGGGTGAGAAGGCGATTATAAGATGCGAACAATAATCGTCCAATAGCATTAAGCCTGAGCGAATATCATGGAGAATGAAGCAGAATATCCCGACGAATTTATATCTTTTCTGGAGCTGATCTGGGGTGAGGGGTATCTATCGCCTGGCGGACCTGCGGAAATCTCCCGAATACTCGACGGACTGGATCTAAAGGATAAAAAGGTGCTCGACATTGGCTGTGGAACAGGCGGTATCACGCTGTCACTGGCTGCCAAGTACGGTGCAGCAAAGGTTGTTGGCATTGATATTGAGCGCTCAGTTCTCGACATCGCCCACAGACGTGCTAGCGCCACAGAAATGACTGCCCGAGTAGAATTTGTCAAGGTGGTACCAGGATCACTACCCTTCGGGGAGGGAGAATTCGATTTAGTGTTCAGCAAGGATGCCATAATCCATATCCCGGACAAGAAAGCATTGTTCGCCGATATCATGCGCCTACTGAAGCCTGGAAGCTGGTTTGCCGCGAGCGACTGGATGAGCAATCACGATGGCAAGCCAAGCCCAATAATGCAGCGATATTTACGGGCCGAAGGACTAAATTTCAGCCTGGGCTCCCCCGAACGCTACCACGAGGCACTGGCGCTAGCAGGTTTTACTGACATCACCCTGTGCAATCGCAACAAATGGTATTGCGAAGTCGCCCGACAGGAACTGGCCGATATCGAAGGCCCCCTGTACGAAAAGGCCGTTGCAGCGGTCGGTAAACAAGAATCTGATCGCAACATTAGAATTTGGCGTACTCTGGTTCCAGCACTGGAGACCGGCGAACTCTGCCCCCATCACATACATGGCCGAAAGCCTGGTAAGCCAGCATAAGCATCGACTTGTCGGATTTTAGCGGCGCATCTAAATGACCTGGAATTATTTATGGGCTCGCTAGGCCTTCGGCAAAGTTACCCCTCGCTGCCCCTGATATTTTCCACCCCGATCTTTATATGAGATTTCACACACTTCATCCGATTCAAAAAACAACATCTGCGCCACCCCTTCGTTGGCGTAAATTTTAGCGGGTAGCGGTGTGGAATTGGAAAACTCCAGCGTCACATGACCTTCCCACTCGGGCTCTAATGGCGTGACATTCACGATGATGCCACAGCGCGCATAGGTCGATTTGCCCAGGCACAGGGTTAATACGTTGCGCGGAATACGAAAATATTCCACCGTTCTTGCCAGTACGAAAGAATTCGGTGGAATAATGCAGACATCGGCTTGCAGATCGACAAAACTACTGTCGTCGAAATTTTTGGGATCGACGATGACCGAATTAATGTTGGTGAAAATTTTGAATTCATTCGCACAACGCACATCGTAGCCGTAGCTCGACGTACCGTAAGAAATAATCCTGCCGTTTTCTGTTTCGCGCATTTGCCCGGCTTCGAACGGTTCGATCATGCCTTCGTTTTCAGCCATGCGCCGAATCCACAAATCTGACTTTATACTCAATATTTATTCCTGAAAAATTTGGCGGAAGTATATCGATATTCAGGGGGTATCGTCTATAAAACGATATTCTTTTGGCCCAGTAACGAAGATCGTTTAAATACTATTCCCGCGAAAATGCTCGAACAAGTAATCGCTCAGCATCTTTACCCGACGCGATACCAGACGCCCGGGGGGATACACAGCATACATCCCAGCATCTGGATTTGGAAAAGCCTTTAAAATCGGCACCAGTTCACCGCGGTCAATATACTCCTGGAGGTAAAACAACGGGCCTGCGGTAATCGCCAGCCCATGGCTCGCGGCCCTGGCCAATAGCTCCCCATTATTGGCGCTCAAACGATACTTAACTCGGGGTGAAATACGTTTATTATCGTCGTAAAAATGCCATTGCTGCCCAACCTGGACATTGCTGTAAACCATCACCTGATGCTCGGATAATTCAGACGGATGCTGCGGTTCGCCGTACTTTTCCAGGTAATCTGGACTCGCACATACGGCGAATCTCACATTCGCCAGTTTTCGCGCGATTAAACTGGAGTCCTGTAGATGCCCAATACGAACCGCCAGATCGAAACCCTCGGCCACCAGATCCACTTGCCGATCGTTCAAGTCCACAGCAATTTCGACCTCGCTATGGAGTTCCATGAATTCCGCAATTGGTTTAGAAAGCTGGCCTATGCCAATGCCCAGTGGTGCCGCCAGTTTTATTTTCCCAGACAGGCTGCAGGATGCCTCTGATACCATCTGCTCGGCCTCGTCCAGATCGGACAAAAGATTAACTGACCGCTGGTAAAAGTGCCGGCCGGTATCGGTCAGAGACAACTTCCGCGTAGTGCGTTGCATCAATTGCACACCGAGACGATTTTCCAGCTCGCTGACGCGCCGACTAAGGATTGATTTGGCTACACCGAGAATATCGGCCGCACGACTAAAGCCATTTTGATCAACCACTGCCACAAAAGCTTCGAGTTCTTCAAATTTATTCATAGTAGTTATTTACATTGTTCTATATTTAAGAACAGTATTTTACAAATTTATATGTTTATTCTATTATCAAGAACAATAATAATACATGGGTACTTAACCAGGAGACAAGCAAAATGAACAAAGAAATAGTGAACAACCTGTCGACACTAGTGGGTCGCATACTGATTGCAATCATATTTATCATGTCCGGTTACAACAAAATTGGCGGCTACGAGGGAACCCAGGGATTTATGGAATCGGTAGGTGTGCCCGGCCTACTGCTACCGGCGGTAATAGCAGTTGAGTTGCTCGCAGGTATCGCAGTTTTAGTTGGATACCAGACTAAAATTGCGGCCTTTTTGCTGGCCGGCTTTACTTTACTCACCGCAATTATTTTTCACAGTGACTTCGCTCAGCAGATGCAAATGGCCCTGTTCATGAAAAATTTCGCTATCAGCGGGGGATTATTGCTACTTTTCGTCCACGGGCCCGGCCAATGGGCAGTTAATTCAAACAATTAAATTCAGGCTTACTCATATGAACTTTAAAAAACGTTTTCTCCGTATCGATGCGAGCGCGAGCGTTAATACCTCAAATAGCAAAAAACTCGGAGATGAACTAATGGGCAAGCTGGAGGCATTACATCCTGGCGCCATCGTGCAACAACGAGACCTGAATCAGGGGATGTCTTTTATCGACGAATCCTGGGTGACTGCAAATTTCACCCCGGTTGACCAACGCAGCGAGGAACAGCAGCAGCGACTTGCCCTGTCGGACGAGTTGATCGACGAAATCAGGCAGGCCGACCACATCGTATTGACCACGCCTATGTATAACTTTGGCATTCCGGCGACATTAAAAACCTGGATCGATTTAGTATGTCGCGCCGGCGTTACGTTTCAATACACTGCCGATGGTCCCGTCGGTCTTATTAAAGGCAAACGCATCGATATCATTATTACCACCGGTGGTGTGCCCCTGCAAAGCCCGGTAGACTTCGTTAGCGACTACTTGAAACAGGTATTCCGCTTCATTGGCATTGAGGATATCAACATTATTGCGGCCGATCAGATGAACGTCGATGCGGATGCCAGTTATCAAAATGCACTGGATCAAATTGAGCAGAGCTACCTGTTGAATTCTGCGGCATAGCGGGGAACACCATGAACGATATCAGTACAACCGAAACACGAAAGCTACGTAAACTAATCACCGGAATGCCTGCCACCGATGGTGCTGGCGTCAAACTGACTCGAGTCATCGGCCAGCCGGCATTGCAGGAGCTAGACCCTTTCTTGCTATTAGACGCGTTTCGCTCGGACGATCCCGATGACTATATCGCCGGTTTTCCCTCGCATCCACACCGTGGATTTGAAACCGTTACGTATTTATTAGAAGGTCGTATGCGCCATAAGGACAATGCCGGCAATGAAGGCGTGATCGAAGCAGGCGGCATTCAGTGGATGACCGCAGGCAGGGGTATCATCCACTCTGAAATGCCCGAGCAGGAAGACGGCCGACTCGAAGGGTTCCAGCTCTGGGTGAACCTCCCCGCCTCACATAAAATGACCGAGCCCGCTTACCAGGAGCACAATGCCAGCAATATCCCGGTGGAATCACGTCCCGGCACCAAAATCAGGGTAATAGCCGGCGAAACATCGCTAGGCACGGCGGGGCCCATCTTGCAACCACTGACCGAACCCCTGTATCTGGATGTTAGTCTTGATGCAAACACGGCTTTTTCAGAGAAAATAGCAAAACATCACAATGCGTTTGTCTATGTGATCGAAGGTTCGGTCACGCTGGAATCAGATCAGGGTGGCACGGTCAGCGTGGTGAGGGATCAACTGGCAATTCTGACGCAAGGCGCGACTATCGAGCTCGAAAGCACGGAACAGGCGGCCAGGTTTTTACTGATCGGCGGCAAACCGCTCGGTGAGCCAATCGTCCGTAGTGGGCCGTTTGTGATGAATACGCGTGAGGAATTACAACAGGCGTATAGCGACTACCAGAGTGGCAATTTTTAAGTTTTGGTGCGACTCCCATTATTACCAGTTTATAAAACCAGTCACGACCACAAGATCCCGGCTCGGAGGCCGGGATGAACCTGCGGGTCAGTTATTTTGAATCACGATACTTGGGAATGCGGCCGAATGGTCTTTCGCCTTGGTTGCTAGTTTAGCCGCGGTTTTCCGTGCAATCGAGCGGTATATCTCACTAATCTTACTATCCTGCATGGCCGACACGGTTGGGTTACCACTGTCAGCCTGTTCACGGATTCGTATATCGAGCGGTAAGGCACCGAGGAAATCGACACCGTGTTCTTCGGCCAGACGGACACCACCGTCTTTACCAAATATATATTCGGTGTTCCCGCACTCACTACAGATGTGGATGCTCATGTTTTCTACTATACCGAGCACCGGTACTTCGACCTTTTCGAACATCTTCAATCCTTTTCGCGCATCCAGGAGTGCAATTTCCTGTGGCGTGGTGACGATTATTGCACCGCTGACCGGAATTTTTTGAGCCAGCGTCAATTGTGTATCACCGGTTCCGGGGGGCAGGTCGACTATCATATAGTCCACGTCCTTCCAGTTGGTGTCATTGAGCAGCTGCTCCAGTGCCTGGGTGACCATAGGGCCACGCCAGATCATCGGTGTATCTTCTTCGACCAGGTATCCAATCGACATCGACTGGATGCCGTGACCCATCATCGGTTCCAGGCTCTTCCCATCGCTCGAGTCGGGTTGACCTTTGCAACCAAGCATACGAGGGATGCTCGGGCCATAGATATCAGCATCGAGAATGCCAACAGAAGCGCCTTCGGCCTTCAATGCAAGCGCCAGATTTACCGCCGTGGTGGACTTACCGACACCCCCTTTTCCAGACGCCACGGCAATAATGTTTTTGATGCCCGCTAAAGGTTTCAAGTTTTGCTGTACCGCGTGCGATTTGATCTGACTCGACACCTCGACTTCGACTTCTCCGACCCCATCGAGGCTTGAGAGCTTTTCGCGGACCATTTTTTTCAACTCATCGAAATAACCGGCAGCGGGATATCCCAGCACCAGGCTGACACTCACTCGCTCGCCTTCGATACTAATATCCTTGACCAGACCCGCACTCATCAGGTCCGTTCCCATATTCTCGTCTTCGACCTCACGGAGGGCACTTTCTATATCTGCTTTATTCATTGACATTTTTATCAATTCACTAGGTAGTTCAAATGGGGGGCATGCATATTACACGAGACAATCAAAAAATATCACTTAGTTTTCGTGCGATAGTTGGGCCTCCACGTTCCTTTCATGCATTATGCGGGCTAGAATGTGCGGTTTTACCCGGATCAAGCTAATACATGAGCCAACAGTCCCGTCGAATTGTAGTCACCAGTGCCCTGCCCTATGCGAATGGCCCGATTCATATTGGCCATATGCTGGAATATATCCAGACCGATATCTGGGTGCGTTTTCAAAAGCTTCGCGGGCACGAATGCATTTTCGTTTGCGCCGACGATGCTCACGGCACTCCGATCATGCTGCGCGCCCAGGCCGAAGGTGTAACTCCTGAGGTATTGATTGAACGCATGAAAATCGAGCATGAAGCCGACTTCGCAGATTTTGTGATCGAATTCGACAATTACCACAGTACCCATTCGGATGAAAATCGCTATTATGCCGAACTTATTTACACCCGGCTTAGAGATGCCGGACATATTCGCACCCAGGTTATCTCCCAGGCTTATGACCCAAAAGCGGAAATGTTTCTACCCGATCGATTCATTAAGGGCGAATGCCCGAACTGTGGATCAGAAGATCAATACGGCGATAATTGCGAAGTGTGTGGTGCCACCTATGCGCCTACCGAGTTAAAAAATCCGATTTCCGTGGTCACCGGTGAAACCCCGATAGAAAAGGATTCAGAGCAGTATTTTTTCAAACTCGGCGACTACGAAGATATGCTCAAGACCTGGACCCGGGCCGGACATATTCAAAAGGAAATTGCCAACAAGATGGATGAATGGCTAAACGAAGGATTGAAAGACTGGGACATATCTCGCAACGCACCTTATTGGGGCTTTGAAATACCCGACGCGCCGGGCAAGTACTTTTATGTCTGGCTCGATGCGCCGATTGGCTATATGGCGAGTTTTAAAAACTGGTGTGATCGAAACGATCACAATTTTGATGATTACTGGAAAGTCGATAGTGAAACTGAGCTATACCATTTCATCGGCAAGGATATTGCCCGCTTTCACACCCTTTTCTGGCCGGCGATGCTGCACGGTGCCGGTTTCAGAAAACCCAGCGCGGTTTATTGCCACGGATTTCTGACCGTCGATGGACAAAAAATGTCGAAGTCGCGTGGCACATTCATTTTAGCGAGAACCTACCTCGACCACTTGAACCCGGAATACCTGCGCTATTATTTTGCAGCCAAACTCGGGCCCGGCATCGACGATATCGACTTGAACCTCGAGGACTTCAGCACTCGGGTGAATTCAGACCTGGTCGGTAAACTGGTTAATATCGCCAGCCGCTGTGCCGGTTTTATCAATAAACGCTTCGAGGGTCGCCTCGCCAGCAGCATTAGCGACGACAGTCTGAGTCAACAATATATAGCCGCCGCCGAACACATCGCCACGGCTTATGAAAACCGCGAATATTCCCGAGCGATGCGCGACATCATGGCTTTGGCGGATAAGGTGAATCAGTACATCGACGAAAAGCAACCCTGGGTCGCGATCAAGGACGAAACTCGCCATGCCGAAGTGCTAGACGTTTGCACCATTGGTATTAATTGCTTTCGACAACTGATTATTCTGCTAAAACCGGTATTACCCCGACTTTCAGCCGAGGCCGAGAAATTTCTCAATGTCGAGCCTTTACTGTGGGCTGACCTCGAAAACAATTTACTCGATCACCCGATCAATCGCTTTAAACCCCTGATGACCCGTATCGAAAAAGTGTTTATTGATCGCATGATCGAGGCCAGCAAGGAAGACCTGGTCAAGGAGCAAAATATCAGGACTCATTCCAACGACCCCTCGATCGAACCGGTCGATGCCGAAATCGCCTACCACGAATTCGCCAAACTGGACTTGCGTGTCGCCCGTATCATCGAAGCCAAACGGGTAGAAAAGTCGGACAAACTATTGCAGCTCACGCTCGATATAGGTAACGAAACCCGCAATGTCTTTGCCGGCATAAGCGCTGCTTACGACCCCGAACAGCTGGAAGGCAAACTCACCGTTATGGTGGCCAACCTGGCTCCGAGAAAAATGCGCTTTGGAGTATCGGAAGGCATGGTACTGGCGGCAGGTGATGCCGATGACGAACTCTACGTTCTAATTCCGGACGAAGGGGCCAAGCCCGGTATGCGCATCAGGTAAATCGACGCCTCCTGCATTCTCATGAGAATAATTCGAGCTATCTGGCTGATTGTACTGCTGGGATTTTTATCCGAGAGCGCACAGGCACTCGAAACAAAAGCAATCTTTCAGATGCACCAGGACACGGTACTGCAAATACGGGTCCTCAATCGGGAAACCGGCAAAAAATCCAGCATCGGCTCCGGATTCATCATCGGTGATGGTCGGCAGGTCGCGACCAATTATCATGTCATCAGTCGGATTATCCTGGAACCCGAGCTTTTTTATATCACCTATCTGGGACAAAACGGTCGCGAAGGCGAACTGAAGTTGATCTCACTCGATATCGCGCGTGACCTCGCCCTGCTGGAAAGCCCCACAGTCCTGGGTGAAGCAACTAAGACCAGTGGCCTTCCACCCAACGGAGCACCGATTTATGCGATGGGCAATCCACTCGATCTCGGCCTCAATATCGTGGTGGGCACCAACGGCGGTATCCTGAATCAAACCGACGACAGTCGAATCCTGTTTTCGGGTAGCCTTAACCCCGGCATGAGCGGTGGCCCGACTTTGAATGAGCGAGGCGAAGTGATCGGCATCAATGTCTCGACCGCACGAAACGATATCAGTTTCGTCGTCCCATCGAGATACCTCAACAGCCTGCTCGAGCGCGCGAAAACAGACCCCTTCGAAATCGATCAAGATTTAAAGGTCGAGGTGACCGAGCAGTTACTGAAATACGAAAAAGGCTATATCAAGCAGGTGCTCGACAATAAATGGCCGACTATCGAACTACGTAATCTTTCGCTGCCGGGGGTTATATCTCCAACCATCCGCTGCTGGGATAATAGCGCCAAGTTAAATGCGACGGCACTCTACAAGCGTTTTCAGATTCGATGCGCGAACAAGAATCTAGTTTATCTCGACAGCGCGAACAAATTTGTCGGCAATCTGGTATATGAATATTTCTGGCTAGAGTCGGATCAGATGAATAGTCTGCGCTTCAATAATCTGTACGAAAAACTTAACAAGGACCAAATCGATTCACACCTCGACGAAGATGTGGTGAGTAATTTCAACTGCGACACCTGGTTTGTCGAAATCTCGGGACAGGAGTTTAAAACCAACCTGTGCCGGCGCGAGTACGTCGAGTACCAGGGTCTCAGCGATGTATTGTTTACCGCGGCCCTGACCGGGCAAAAAAAGCAGGGGTTTTTCATTACCTTTATCATGACCGGGGTGGATTTTAAATCCACGCTACCCCTGATAAAACGATTTATCGAGCAGATCGCATGGAACCCCTGATTCTCGAGATTATTACCCGCGACCTGCATCGATACCATGCGCTCGACAAACCCGAAATCCGCGTCGGGCGTGCGCTGGATAACGATGTCATCTTGTCCGATGCCACCGTAGCGCCTCACCATTTAATCATCATCCAGGACGCTAGCGGAGCTGTCGAGATACGCAATCTCGCTGATACCAACCCGACGCGTTTCGAGGGCAAGGTCGAGAATTCTTTCAAAACCACTCGCTTGCCGATCAAGCTTCAACTCGGCCGGATTACTGCACGCCTATTGTCGCGCGGCCAGGCGGTGCCAGAAACAAAATCTCTTACCGGCAACGGCGGCACTAGTCATATATTTCGGCACGCAACCTGGGCAGTTTTGCTGGTATTGCTATGCCTTTTCGTCGCGGGCCTGGAATATTACCTGGACTCTTTTAATAAGCTCAAATGGGGTGAGCTACTCGAGTTTATTCTCACAGAAACAGCCGCGAGAATCGCCGCATTTGTGCTGGCATTATCGACTCTCGAACGCCTGCTAGTGAATCGCTGGGAAATTATACCCGTGACTGTTACGGTCTGCCTGATATTCCTGGTCTATCACCTGCTCTCACCACTGACGGCCGAACTGGTCTATTTGTTTTCATCCAGCGTACCCCTGTACCTGTTCAATATCGGCTGGTACCTGGTATTTATCCCCCTTGCAATCTGGCTTTATCTCACCAAAGTCACTCATTTAAAAATGAGTAAGAGTATCCTGCTCAGCGTTTTCATTAGCAGCCCTTTCGCAATTATCAGCATCATGCAAAATCCAGCCATTCGGTCACTATTTGATGACTTTAGCTCCTCGGCCAATTACCAGAAAAGCCTGAGTGCACTGAACTGGCATATTTCGAAAACTGTCTCGATCGAGACTTTTATAGCCCAGGCCGACAATCTCGACGCCGGTGAATTCGTCGACTGATAATTAAAATAACCCCTTATAAAATCGGTATTTATCATCACATCCAGACCTTATAATAAGTGCGATGTCTGAATACTTTCTGCTATTGATCGGTACCGTATTCGTCAACAATATCGTGTTGGTGAAGTTCCTCGGGCTGTGTCCATTCATGGGCGTATCGCGCAAGGTCGAAACCGCGATCGGGATGAGTGCGGCTACCACATTCGTATTAACCCTGTCTGCTATCCTGAGCTACATGATCAACAGCTGGATTCTGGCACCGCTGGGGCTGGAGTTTTTACGTACCATTGCTTTCATCATTGCGATCGCCGCAGTGGTCAATTTTACCGAAATGGTGGTGCATAAAACCAGCCCTTTGCTGTACAACGTACTCGGTATTTTTCTGCCTTTGATTACCACCAATTGCGCGGTACTCGGCGTGGCGTTGATTAATGTTCAGGAACAAAACAGCTTCATGGAGTCGGCCATTTACGGGTTTGGGGCAGCACTTGGTTTTTCACTGGTTCTGGTATTGTTCGCTGCAATGCGCGAACGCATCGATGTCGCCGATGTACCCGCACCATTCCAGGGTTCGGCCATCGCACTGGTAACCGCCGGTCTCATGTCGCTGGCGTTCATGGGGCTGGGCGGATTAGTTAAGGTCTAGGCACAGGAAAAATGCACTTTTTCCACGATATCGGCGTCAGAACCGTGCTGGTACGCCAGCCCGGTCGATCCTCATGTATTACATATACATTGCGGTTCTCGACTCTGGCATCCTGCTTCGTTCTACCTTCGGAGCGCCGAACCGCTGCATCCATGCAGTCGTCCGCGCGGTGCTTCCGGAACGCCGTATCGCTTGCTCTTATTGCTATGGATGGCATGTATGCAGGCTTTGCATCGTTACATGGATGTAACTTATTAGAGCAATGCAGGAGCAGTTGCCGAGGAGCAAAAGCCTGCCACAAAAAATCACAATTTTTCGAGATTCCCTAATGCTAGTAGCGATTCTTACCATTGGCTTAATGGCTGGGGTGTTTGGGCTTATCCTCGGCTATGCCGCAATTCGGTTCAAAGTGGAAGGCAACCCGATCGTCGACCAGATCGATGCACTGCTACCACAAACCCAGTGCGGTCAATGCACTTATCCCGGCTGCCGACCTTACGCCGAGGCGATTGCGAAAGGAGAGGCGCCAATCAATCAGTGCCCACCCGGCGGGCAATCGACCATTGTCCTACTCGCGGGGTTGCTCGAGGTCGAAATGCTCGAACTTAATGCCGAGCATGGTGAACACAACGTAATACCACTGCTCGCGATCATCGATGAACAGATCTGTATCGGTTGTACGCTTTGTATTCAGGCCTGTCCGGTGGATGCGATACTCGGTTCGGCTAAACACATGCATACGGTAATCGCCGAGGAATGCACCGGTTGCGAGCTGTGCCTGCCACCCTGCCCGGTGGATTGCATCGATTTGGTTCCAGTCAAACAGACCATCGATGACTGGAAGTGGACCGCACCCAATGCGCCACCCGAACCGATGCATGAGCACTAAATGAGCATTAAGTTAAAGGGTTTCTATGGGGGCATGCAGCTGGAAGGGCATAAAACCGAATCGCTGACACGGCCTTTGCAGCAGGCAAGCCTGCCGGATTTTTTGATTCTGCCGCTCAAACAACATATCGGTGAAGCAAACAGATCACTGGTCGAACGCGGCGAGCATGTACTGCGAGGCCAGTTGATCGCCGACAGTTCGTCTTCGATCAGCGCACCGATTCATGCACCCAGCTCGGGCATAGTTCGCAATATTGAAATACGCCCGGTGCCTCACCCTTCGGGACATTCGGACACCTGTATTGTCATCGACCTCGACGGCAAGGACGAATCGATCCAGCAGCAGGTTGTCAATCTGGATTCCTTAACAGCGTCCGAGTCGATCGAGCTGATTCGGCGCGCGGGCGTTGTTGGCCTCGGCGGTGCGGTATTTCCGACCTCGGCAAAACTATTACGCGCCAGTGAAAACGGCATCGACACGTTGATTATCAATGGTGCAGAATGCGAACCCTATATAACCTGCGATGACATTCTGATGCGAACCTATAGCGACGAAATCATCAGAGGTACGGGTTATTTGCAGAGGATTTTCAACCCGGTTTGCACCCTGATCGCTATCGAAGACGATAAGCCAGAGGCTATAGAGGCGATCAGGCAGGCACTCGAAAGCCAGGCTCTTACCCAAACAGAACTGGTGATAATCCCTACCATTTATCCTTCGGGCGGTGAAAAGCAGCTGGTCAAAAATCTCACCGGAAAAGAAGTACCGCAGGGCCAGTTCGCCTTTGATATCGGCCTGCTTTGCCTAAACATCGCCACCTGTGTCGCGATTACGCGCGCATTCGAGCAGGGTGAATCACTGATATCTCGTATTGTAACAGTGTCCGGAAATGGCATCGCGCAGCCCGGCAACTGGGAAACCCGGTTAGGAACTCCAGTCGACCATCTAATTAGACTGGCCGGTGGTTATCGCGTCGACCAACACGATTCGCAACACCTGGTGATGGGCGGTCCGATGATGGGATTTTCGCTCTCCAGCGATTGCGTACCAATCGTTAAGGCGAGCAATAATATTCTAGTGATGCAACAACCGACAATTCCGATGACGCCTGGTTACCACGACGAGTGTATACGTTGTGGAAATTGCGCCGAGGTATGTCCGGCTCAATTATTGCCGCAGCAGCTATATTGGCAGGCACGTGCGAAGGACTACCATCGGAGTGAGGAATACAAGCTATTCGAGTGCATCGAATGCGGTTGTTGTTCAGCTGTATGCCCAAGCCAGATCCCGCTGGTGCAATACTATCGCGCAGCCAAGAGTGAAATTCGGGCATCAAAACAGGCTCTGTTTAAATCCGACCAGTCACGCGTTCGTTTTGAATTTCGCGAAAAAAGACTGCTGCTCAAGAAGCAAACGGACGAAGAACGTCGTCGGCTAAAACGTGAGGCATTGCAAAAGAATCGCCTCCAGAATAAAGCTGCCGATTCCACTGTCGATCCGGTACAGGCTGCACTCGCGCGTGTCAGAGCAAAAAAACAGGCCAGGAGCAGCAATCCAAAAAACACCACTGAACTAAGCACTGTCCAGCAGCAGCAAATCGAAGAAGCAGACGAAAGACGACGAGTTGCGCGCCTGGAACGACGATGACTACTGCATTCGTATCCTCGCCTTACGTCAGTCCTGGCAGGTCACTCAAGCGCCTGATGATCGACGTTATTATCGGGCTAATTCCCGGTACGCTCGCTTACGCCTGGTTTTTCGGCCCTGGCATACTGATTAATATCGTGTTTGCGGTGATACTGGCGATTGCCGTCGAAGCAGCGGTTTTGCGCCTGCGCCAAAAACCGATAAAACCCCATATTACCGATTTCAGTGCGGTAGTTGCAGCCTGGTTGTTTGCATTGTGTTTACCGGTGCATTCGCCCTGGTGGCTGATCGCGGTCGGCATCGGCTTTACCATGATCGCCGGAAAGCATTTATATGGCGGACTCGGGTTCAACCCGTTTAATCCGGCTATGGTCGGTTATGTCGTCCTGCTGATTTCTTTCCCACGTGAAATGACTACCTGGTACCTGCCGATCGGCATCGATGGTGACGTGCTTGGCCTGTTCGATTCGATCGCTTACCTGTTTGGCCTGGTGGATATCCAGCAGTGGGACGCGCTCACCTCAGCCACGCCACTCGACCGGTATAAAACGGGGCTAGGGCAAAATCTGACGGCAATCGAAATTCGACAATCCCCTTTGTTTGGCATTATTGGCGGTATCGGCTGGGAGTGGGTTGCTGGCGGCTGGTTGCTCGGGGGGCTGTGGCTATTTTTCACGCGCACTATTCGGTGGCAGATTCCAGTGGCCGTACTGGCAAGTTTTGGCGCTATCTCAGTAGTCATTTATCTGAATGCGCCTGAAGCTACCGCTTCACCATTGTTTCATCTGTTTTCGGGTGGGATTATGCTGTGCGCATTTTTTATCGCCACCGACCCCGTCACTGCGGCGACCACCGACCACGGGCGTATTTACTATGGCGTTTTAATTGGCTTACTGGTTTACCTCATCCGTGGCTGGGGCGGTTACCCGGATGGCGTCGCGTTCGCAGTATTGCTTGCAAACATGTGTGTACCGTTAATCGATTACTATACCCAGCCCCGGGTTTATGGCGACGATGCCTGAGCACAATGAGTAGCCGACAGATATTAATTTCCGGCCTGTTCCTGTGCATTTTTGCGGTGATAGGCACAACGTTTGTGGCCGTGACCGAAGACAGCACACGTGAGAAAATTGCCGAAAATGAGCGCCGTGTATTGCTGCGTAATCTCTATGCCCTGCTACCACCTGCAAAGCTCGATAATGACATCGCTACCGATACGCTCACCGTTCCTGCATCGGTATTGCTCGGTACCGAATCGCCAAGTCTGGTTTATCGAGCGCGCTTACAGGGAGAACCCGTCGCATTGATATTCAATAGCATTGCCCTCAACGGTTACAGCGGCAGGATTCACCTGCTGGTTGGCATTTACCTGGATGGTAGCCTGGCCGGTGTGCGCGTGGTCAAACATGCCGAAACACCTGGACTCGGTGATGCGATAGAAACGCAAAAGTCTGACTGGATACTCGACTTCGACAAGCGGTCACTCGCCGGCTCTCGACCGGGGGCGTGGAAGGTTAAACGCGATGGTGGTGTTTTCGACCAGTTTACCGGGGCGACAATTACACCTCGCGCGGTAGTCGAGGCGGTGAAAAATACATTATTATATTACCAACAAAATGCCAAAACCCTTTATGAATAGCATAGCCATGAGTAACAAGATTACACGCGATGGGCTGTGGCGCAACAACGTGGCATTGGTGCAATTACTCGGCCTGTGCCCCTTGCTCGCAGTCACCAGCACCGCCATCAATGGCATCGGCCTCGGTTTAGCCACTTTGATAACCCTGGTTTTGTCCAACACGCTGGTATCGCTGATTCGCGGATTCGTGCGAAACGAGGTTCGACTACCCGTGTTCGTATTAATCATTGCCTCGATCGTGACAATAATCGAACTGCTGATGCGCGCATATTTATACGATCTTTATCTGGTACTCGGTATATTTATTCCACTGATCGTAACCAATTGCGCCATCATTGGGCGTGCCGAGGGATTTGCCTCGAAGAATAGCGTGGGTGCCTCCGCACTGGATGGTTTCATGATGGGAACAGGATTTTTATTCGTTCTGGCATTGCTCGGCGCGATGCGCGAAATCATAGGTTTTGGCACGCTGTTTTCCCACGCCGATCTGATGTTCGGCGAAGCAGCAAAATCATTCACTATCGTGTTCAACGATAACTATCCCGGCTTCCTGCTCGCCATTCTGCCACCCGGCGCTTTTTTTGGTCTCGCGATGCTGATTGTCGGTAAGAACCTGTTCGATGAACGTCTAAAGAAAAAGGCAGCCGTGATCGATGGTCTGCCCGATATTGTTTAAGGTAACCGTTTTATGAACCGCGAGAAACGATATGAAATATTTCGCCGGTTTCGAGAAAACGACAGCGATCCCACTAGCGAACTCGATTACGGCTCGAATTTCGAATTACTTATTTCTGTGCTGTTATCGGCACAGGCCACCGATGTCAGCGTCAACAAGGCGACCGCTAAACTATACCCTGTCGCTAACACCCCGGAAAAAATACTGGCACTGGGCGAGGATGGTCTGAAGGGCTACATTAAAACCATCGGATTATTCAACACCAAGGCGAAAAACACCCTCGCCACCTGCCGTATTTTGATCGAGCAACACGACTCGCAGGTACCCGAAGACCGCACTGCGCTCGAAGCCCTGCCCGGGGTTGGGCGAAAAACTGCCAACGTCATTCTAAATACCGCCTTCGGCCATCCGACCATCGCGGTCGATACGCATATATTTCGTGTATCCAACCGCACCGGCATCGCCCCCGGCAAAGACGTGCTCGCGGTGGAAAAGAAATTGCTCAAACTGGTTCCTGACGATTTTAAACTGGGTGCACACCACTGGCTCATTCTGCATGGCCGTTATACCTGTATCGCACGAAAACCTCGCTGCGGTAGCTGCACCATCGAAGACCTGTGCGACTACAAGGACAAGACCGAAGTTTAGGCCAGATAAATGCTCCAGTCACGCGACGAAATCCGCCAAACTTTCCTGACTGTATGGAAAAAAATGCAATCGGGAGCGGCGCTCGAACCGATGGAGTCGGTGATCGCCGACGTGATCGGGCTGCACTCCGAGTACCATGGCTTGCTCGATGACAAAGACCAGTCCATAACAAAGGAATATACCCCCGAAGGGGGTCAAACAAATCCGTTTTTGCACATGGGCATGCATATCGCTTTGCGCGAGCAAACCAGCACCAACCGACCTGCTGGTATTCAGGAGGTTCATCATAAGCTAAGCAATCGACTTGGCGTACACGACGCCGAGCACGCGATGATTGAATGCCTGGGAGAGGCACTATGGCGTGCGCAGCGGGATAATACCGTGCCCGATGAAACAGAATATCTGGAGTGTTTGAATCGGTTGTAATCTCAAAGATTGAGGAATTCTAAAAAACCGTGTTTTCGGTTCTGAGGCTGCGAGACTACCGGTATATTTCTACAGGAACGCCGTGCCGATGCGTCGGACCGTCCCTTCCATGGGGGCTCGCACGCGACGTCCCTGTCGCGTAACGTCCTGTAAAAATATCCCGGCAGTTACACCTCGATAGTGAGGTTGCCTCGGGAGGAAGGGATCAAAACCTTATTTTTCAGGGATGAAACGGTCCGGCGCCCCGGATCAGAGCGTATACGACTGCATGGATGCAGGAGGTAGAGCAACGCAGGAGCAGTTGCCGAGGGACATATTCACAGCGTGTTTTGAGCGCTTTCACCCGAGGTAGCTTGCATCTATTAGATAACTTTTAAATCTACAATACTGCAAGTAATTATTTATTCTGGACATCGGGGGGCTTGGGGGCCGAAATGAAAACACTGAAGTGACAAACCCTTATTTACGCTAAAGCTTTTCCACCAACAGACCAGTACAATAACCAATATTGATATTGAACCAACCGAAACCCTGGTAAAGAATACCGGTATGAGTAAACAACAAAAGCTGTGCGTTGGCGAAGCTACGATCAAACTACTCGAACAATACGGCGTTGATACCGTGTTTGGAATCCCGGGTGTACATACACTGGATTTTTGTCGTGGACTGAATATGAGCACTATACGCCACGTGCAGGCAC
>JADFJT010000131.1 GCA_022566015.1 Pseudomonadota bacterium
ATTTGAATCATTGAAAAAGAATACGTCATTCCGATACGTCGGACCGCCGCGCACGACTGCATGGATGTTGCGGGCGGCGCTCCGTCGGTCCGACGTATCGGAGGTAGAGCACCAATAGTAGGCGCTCTTAGGCGACGCATTAGGGCAGGATGCCCGTAAGTAGAATACCAACAGTAGGCGCTTTAGGCGACGCAGGAGCAGTTATCGAGGAGCAGTTGCCGAGGCGGGAATCTCGTGCAACTCATTGATACAACTGAGTATTAAGACACTAGATTCCGGCTAAAAGCATGCCGGAATGACGATTGTCGAGTTAACGGGACAGTAATGGGTAATTAATATTATTTCGCTCTACAATAATCGAATACTAGAATCCATCGCTTCTCGACTTGATCAACATCGCATCTCCATAACTGAAGAACCGATATTGATGTCGTACAGCGTGCACATAAGCCCGACGAATGAAATCAGTGCCGGCAAAAGCACTCACAAGCATCAGCAGAGTCGATTTGGGCAGGTGGAAATTGGTGAGCATCGCATCGACTACTTTGAACCTGAAACCCGGTTGTATAAACAGGCTCGATTCTCCTTTTAAAGCGCGTAGTTTTCCGCTCATAGCCGCGGCCTCGAGACTACGCACCACGGTTGTGCCAACTGCGATCACACGTTTCCCTGCTTCTTGTGTCTGGATCACCGCATCGCATACCTGCTCAGGTACGTTAATGCGCTCGGCGTGCATTATATGACTATCGATATTATCCCCACGCATCGGCTGGAAGGTGCCTGCACCGACGTGTAGTGTGATAAATGCGCTTTTGACTCCGCAGGAGGTCAACCGGTCGAGCACCCGCTGATCGAAATGCAGTCCTGCGGTAGGTGCCGCTACTGCACCCGGACAATGTGCATACACAGTTTGATAACGCTCCCTGTCCGATGCTTCATCTGGGCGTTTTATATAAGGTGGTAAGGGTATATGACCGTATTGTTCGAGTAATTCCAGCCAGGTTTTTTCACTGTCTTGCTGCAAAAGAAAAAGATCGCCCCGACGTTCAACCATGTCGCAATGTATTTCCTTTTCGAGCACCAGGTGGGTGCCGGGCTTCGGCGCTTTGCTCGAACGGATATGTGCGAGCAAAAATCCATCATCGAGTACGCGCTCGACCATCACTTCGAGCTTTCCACCACTTTGCTTGTGCCCGAATAATCGTGCCGGGATGACCCTGGTATCGTTAAATACCAATAAATCGCCTGCTTCGACATAGCTTTCCAGATCAAAAAACCGCCTGTCAACCACCAAATCGCCCACGGGATCGACTACTAAAAGTCGAGACGCTCCGCGATCTGCCAGGGGCGCCTGCGCGATTAAATTGTCGGGTAGCTGGTAATCGAAATCACTGAGTTGCATAGGGGATATTGCGAAATTCGCGTATGATACCTATTACCCGAATTGGCTACCACCCGGTTCTATTTTGAATTAGAATGCGCCGCTTAGCCGGGGTGGCGGAACTGGTAGACGCGGCGGACTCAAAATCCGCTGGTGGTAACACCTTGGGGGTTCGAGTCCCCCCTCCGGTACCAATTTATGGCAGCGCTAAGAGTGCGGTATTTGCGCGATATCTGATGTAAAAAAAATTTACTGACCGGAATAAAACAGGCAGCGGATTAACCGCTGCCCACTTAAGCTTGCCTTTAAATTAAGACTAGGCCGCCTTAACTTTGCGGGAACCATGTTCCAGCACTTTATCTGTCTGGTTAATGGTAATCGATTTTGGTTTCATCGCCTCTGGCACTTCTTTCACCAGATTTATGATCAAAAGACCGTTTTTCAAATCTGCGCCTGATACTTCGATGTAGTCTGCAAGATTGAATTTGCGCTCGAATGCGCGATTGGCAATGCCTTGATAAAGAAAGCGGTGTTCGCTGCTATTGTCGGCCTTTTTGCCGCGAACTCGGAGCACGCCATTTTCAACCTGAATATCCATCTCATCCTGTTCGAATCCAGCAACAGCCAGAGTAATCGTATATTCATTATCAGAGCGAATTTCGATATCGTAAGGGGGATACCCGCCAGCGCTTTTATCGGATCGCAAAGCGGAATCAAGCAATGAAGCCATGCGGTCAAAGCCAATGCTGCTGCGATAAAGTGGGGTTAAATCTATAGTGGTCATAACAAATTCTCCGTAGGAAGCAATTAGTAATAAATAAGTTTCTTACGAATGCCATTCTCTGTGAGACCTGGCGCTCGTAATGTCTATTTAGGGGCGCCCATGGGAATTTCAAGCTTGAACAGCAAAGTTTTTAGCAAAAATTTATCTACAACCGGTTGGCAAAAACCAGGCGCCGAGGCGATATCTTCCATCAACCGACTTTCGGTCATTTCACAGCTAACCGGTGAGCGTGGTAGTTTTGCCACTTCTGTTTGCTTCGCGATGGTATCAGGCCAGCTTTGATGGCTTAGCGTATCTATTGAAATTTTTAATGTCGCATCGAGGTCAAAACCCTGAGTTCGAATTCTGGCCTCTACAGTCGATTCTGTTCGAACAGTTCCTGATTCGAATTCTGCTAATTCTATGGATTTTAATTTCTGGAATTATCGATAATTTATACTAACTGACAGCTGTGGGTCAGAAATAATGAGATTTACTACTGCCTGATCAATGTTTTGCCGCCTTCCACCGATCAAGCCAATTGACCAGTTCGTTAATTGGCATCGGCCTTGCCATGTAATAGCCCTGCACCTGGTCGCAACCGAGTTCAAGCATTAATTCCCAGTCCTGCTGAGTTTCCACACCTTCGGCCACAACGGTAATATCCAGTTTCTTAGCCAGCAATATACTCGATTCAAGAATCGCCCTTGCCGATGAATCTTGCCCTGCACCAGTGACAAATGCGCGGTCAATTTTTAACTCCGAAAAAGGGATAAGTTGTAATTGTTCCATTGACGAATAACCAGTTCCGAAATCATCAATAGACAGGTTGAATCGTTTCAGACTTAAACGACTGAGAATATCCAACGCGACAGAAAGGTGCTCTATCAACCGACTTTCGGTGATTTCCAGAGTTATGTTTGAGGGCGAAAGACCCGATGCTTCGACATACTTAACCATTTCATCTGGCCAGTCGAGCGAGCTCAGGGAATCAACGGAAATATTTATCGCCACATTAATATTATAACCCTGCTGCTGTAACCAGGCCGCATGTCGTATAGCGGCTATCGATACCACCCTGGTTAAATCGACTATCAGATTATTTTCTTCCGCCATTGGGATAAAAGCATTCGGGCCAATCATGCCCTTGTCTGGGTGGTGCCAGCGCGCCAGAGCTTCCACGCCGACTACTGCGCGGGTGATTAAGTCTACTTTAGGTTGGAAATAGACTCCGATATCTTCGTTAGCGATTGCCTCTCTCAGTTCGTCCAAATTACATTGCATAACCTGCAATACAGTTCCATCTGACTGAATCTGGTCAAAACTTTCGAGGAGTTTGCCAAGTTTTGCAAGGGTGACTGGCTTTTCCAGACTTCCAAGTACATGCAAGTCGTGCTCGGCTGCCAATTTTTCGACCGTCCTCATAATCCGAATATCCTCTCCGCTGGCAAAGATCATCGCACCCTCAAACTGCCGCTCTGCAAGATGTCGAACCAGCTCGACTCCGTCCATTTCAGGCATGTTCAAGTCACAGATTACCAGGTCGATTTCGTTCGCTTGTTCGTCAATGATATCCAAAGCTATTGACCCTGATAGGGCGCTGAATACATTTTTAATACCCAGATCATTAAGCATAAGCGTCGTCATCCGGTGCATAATGTAATCGTCGTCGACGATTAATACGTTGATACTAAATTCCGTAAAATCGTCATCGATATCGATTGGCTTTTGATCAGTTTTCTGAACCGATGGTTGTTCGCAAAATCTTTCAATAAACGACAATACCTGGCTGGCATGAAGCATAACCACAGGCAAAGAGCTATGTATATCTGGCCAGGAATTTTTCTTGCTCGCGAGCTCGAGCGCCTGACAGGCATCGGCCATTTCTAGCGCTCCCAGGCTCCTGGTCGATGATTTTAATTTGTGGGCAATCTCTGCCAGCTGCGCATTATTATGCCAGGCAAACGCGCTTCGAATTTTCTCCAGGGTGTTGGGTAAATCGTCGGCATAGGAACTCATTAACTGACGCTGCAAATCTAATTTATCACCGATAGATTTCTGTAAAACGGACAGGTCTATAACAGTGGTGGAGTCCTCTTCAGAGCTAACCTTCTTGTCAGGCTCTCGTTCGGCCAGATTCCGAATTTCCAAATATTTCTCCAGGGCCCGTTGTAATTCATCCAGTTGGACAGGTTTGGCGATCACTTCATTAACACCAGCTTCCAGACAGTCGCGAACATCACTTTCCATCGCACTTGCGGTAATCGCAATTATCGGCGCAGCCTGATTTGATTCAAGCTCCAACAGCCTGATTCGTCTAACCAGTTCATGGCCATCCATTACCGGCATGCGAACATCGGTCAGCAGCAAATGGTATTTTCCGGTTTTCCATAATTTCAGTGCCTCGCCGCCGTTATCCGCATAATCGGCTTCCAGGCCGAGCACTTCTAATTGTGCTGCCATCACCTCCCGATTTATCTTGTTATCTTCGGCCACCAGGATTTTGGAATTTACACTACTGATGTTTAATATAGTTTCGCTTTCAGGCCTACTATCGGCTGGGGAGGCAATTGCGTGCTCCTCCTTAGTAGATTCAAGCAATTTAAACTCTACCCAAAAGGTGCTCCCTTTCCCGAGTTTACTTTGCACGCGCAAATGGCCCTGCATTTTGCTGATCAGTTTTTTTGTTATGGCCAGGCCGATACCAGTAGCCTCGGCCCCACTGTTTTCCTTGCCCAGGCGATTAAATGGCCGGTATAAATCACTTATTTTATTCTCAGGAATTCCCGGTCCTGTATCGCGAATGCCGATATGAACCAGTTGATTTTTATCTACAGAGCAAATCACGGTGACCAACCCATTCTCATCACTGAATTTTACCGCATTGGTCAACAAATTTGTAAATACCTGTTTTAGCCTGACCGGATCAGCCTCTATTTGCAGGTCTCTGAAATCCGTTTGATCAAATTTAATTTTTACTCCACGACTTTGCGCCATCGTTGCAATCCAGGCCACACTATTGGCGAGTACTTCCTCTATCGAGACAGATTCAGCCTTTAGTTCAAGCTTATCCGATTCTATGTGCGCCAAATCGAGTACTTCGTCAATCAAGTGTCTCAATTGTTGCCCTACGCTATTTATTTTTCGGGCATTCGACTGCTGCTTTTCTCCAAGGGTTTTATCATCGGCAAATAAATGCACATAGCCAAGAATTGCGTTTAATGGAGTTCGTAGCTCGTGGCTCAATCGGGATATAAATTCGGACTTATCCCGATTGGCTGTTTCCGCCATTACATTCGCGTCTATGATCGCGGCTTCGTATTTCTTACGCTCGGTAATATCTTCGTAAATGGTGATGACGCGTTCCCAGCTATCTTCAAATCCTTTAACGATGCTGGAAATAGAACGAGTCTCAAAATACGAACCGTCGGCGCGCGTATCAATACGTTCGGTGTCGTAGATTTTATTTGGCCCAGCCAGCGCACTTATTTCTGCCGCAAAATACTCTACCCATTCGGCATCCCACCACGACTCAATTTTTTCTTCCCAATACAAATAATCACGCAGAGAATCCGCCTGATAAATTTCTAATAATCTCTCATTCACATTGGTGATTCGGGTACTCGATACCATTTCAAATAATATTTTACTGTGTGACAGGAAATATTCCTTTAAGTCTTCCACACCCTTATAACGAAGTTTATCGACTACTTTTTTAATTGAACGATAATCTTCTTCCTGTACACCTATCGGCAGTTGGTGAAAGAGTGCGCTATACCGTTCATCACTTTTCTGCAAATTCGACACGGTTTCCTGTTGCTCAGTAATATCCTGCATCAGGCCAAAAGTTTGGGCCACTACGCCCTGATCATCGATTACACGAAAATCTAACTGCCTAATATGACGTATCTCATTATCGGGTCTAATAATTCGATAGTCGAAGATATGGGGTTCGTCTGGTGGATGGCTGTACTTTAAGTCTTTCGCTGCGTGTTTTTTAAAATGCTGTAAATCTTGCGGATGAATGATGTCGTAGAAATCTGTCAACCTGTGAAATCGATCACCAAACTCTTGATGGCTTAGACCAAAAATTACTGCTATCTCATTTGAATAAGAGATAAAGCAGTTTTTAATAGAATCCCACTCCCAATATCCGAAATTGAGCCCTTTTAAAAAGATGCGAAATTGGTCTTCTTTACAGCTTAGCTTAGCTTCAAGTTCGATAGTTTGCTGACGTAAGCGCTCGATTTCGTCAAGCAATTGCTGTTTTGACGATTGTGAAATGGAATGGTTTGTTTTTTTCGGGATCAAAATTGAATTTCATAAATTTGTTCAGGCAATTTTAGCATAGGCGCTACTACAGATAAAACCACCACCCAATGCGGAAACTGCGGGTATTTTTGTAACCCGTTTTCTGCACGGCTTGCATCACTACCCTAAGCTGATAGATGCATTATTCGATAATTCCCTATATTATAGCGACCAACATCTCAAATGAGGTTCTGACCCGTTCGGACCCTGCCGCAGTATTTGGAGATGCCATGCTAATCAGCGATTAAATAACGTCGATGATTATCGGAAGCAAGTACTGGCATTTTCTGTTTTCGTTTTCTGTTAATTCGTCGAAGAATATTTCTAAAGTATCTTTGACAAAATCAAGAAAAAGAGGTCCTCATGAAAAGACTGAATTACTCCAATATTACGGCAACAATAAGGCGAATACACCAGGCGACATTGCGCTCGAAAAAGACCGGAATCCCGATAGCCGAATTACTCGACCAGGACAAGGAATTACGCCTTAAACTACAGGCCCAGCGCCTGGAAGACAAACAACGTCGGG
>JADFJT010000132.1 GCA_022566015.1 Pseudomonadota bacterium
GGCGGTCCGACGCTTCGGTAAACTCTTCGAGTTCTCCGGAATGACGTGGTCCCAAAAATACGTCATTCTGGTCCACGAGCCGGGATCTATTAGAATTTATAAAAGATTCCGGCGGTCCGACGCTTCGGTAAACTCTTCGAGCTTTCCGGAATGACGTGGTCTCAAAAATACGTCATTCCGGCCTGAGCGGGCCGCGTAGGTCCGGAATCTATTAGAACTTATAAATATTGCTAATAAGATCCCGCATGTACGGGGATGGCAAGTACCAGATTCAGGATCGAGAATAATCGAGTTTGAATATGCTAGAATCGCGCCTTCCTGACCACCCATACACCGCTAACACATGCTAGTTACTGAAAAACGAGCCGCATTTTCATTGTCCCTGGTTTATGCCTTTCGCATGCTCGGGCTATTTATGATATTGCCGGTTTTTAGCCTTTACGCTGACCAGTTCGAAGGCACGACGCCACTATTGACCGGGCTCGCAATCGGTATTTATGGATTGACCCAGGGTATTTTTCAATTGCCGTTCGGATTTTTGTCCGACCGATATGGGCGTAAGAAGATCATCGTCATTGGCCTGTTAATTTTTTGTATCGGTAGCATTGTCGCAGCCGAAGCAGTTTCCATTTACCAGGTGATCGCAGGCCGTGCCTTGCAGGGGCTGGGCGCTATCGCCGCCGTTGTAATGGCACTCGCGGCAGACTTGACGCGTGAAGAAGTGCGCCTGCGAGTGATGGCAATTATCGGCGTGTCAATTGGAGCCAGTTTCATGATATCGATGGTGCTTGGCCCCACGCTTGCGGCCGCATACGGCCTGTCATTACTGTTCTGGATTACCGCCGGCCTGGCTCTGGCTGGAATTGCGGTAGTGATATTCGTCACACCACAGCCGCATAGACAGAGTTTTCATCGTGAAACCGAATTATCGGTGGTCGATGTCGGGCAGATATTGAAAAATCGTGAATTATTAAAGCTCGACTTCGGCATATTTGTGCTGCACCTGGTGCTGTCGGCGACATTCGTTGTGTTTCCACTGGTGTTAAGAGACGAATTACTCATCGCCCCGGCACTGCATTGGCGAACCTACCTGCCGGTGTTTGCACTGTCCCTGGTCGGTATGGTGCCTTTGATTATTGTCGCCGAAAAATTTCGCCAACCGAAAATCGTATTTCTACTGGGGATAGCGCTAGTCGCGTTAGCCGAATTAGGCCTGGCATTGGGTACGAATTACACCATTGTATTTATCGCCCTGGTGATTTTTTTTACCGGGTTCAATTTTCTGGAAGCCTCGCTGCCCACGATGATTTCGCGTATCGCACCCGCCGATATGAAAGGTACCGCGATGGGATTATTTTCCAGTGGTCAATTTCTGGGTGCCTTTAGTGGCGGCGTGCTGGGCGGCTTATTACTGACCGGCCAGTCTTTTTCAACTGTTTTTGCCGTACTCGCAGGTGTCGTGTTGCTTTGGTTGCTGGTTGCGGTTTCGATGCGCACGCCAAAAATGCTGTCGTCGAAGATCGTATCGTTGAAGAATATGGAATACGATGCGATCGAGGCTTTTCTGGAACAGGTCTCGGGCATCGAAGGGGTCCAGGAAGTCTCGGTGTATAGAGAAGACCAGGTAGCTTATCTTAAAGTCGAAAAATATTTTGATGAGCGACCGCTTAACGCACTGCTGGCTAAATAAACGAATTATCCCCTCCGGGCTATGCCTTTGCGGGCGCATCGCTTCGGATATATTCGGTCATTTTCTGACATTGAAAATTATTTTATTAGTTTCAAAAGAAAACTCTTGCAAATTAAATTAATTACTGTAATATTTTTGTCACAGGCGGATAGCCTGTAAGGATGAAGCACAAGGATACCGAGTCAGTCTCGGCCTATTGTTCAACTGGAATGAAACTAAATGGAGTTTATTATGAAAGCAATTACTACCCTCGCGGCTCTCGCCGCATTCACTTTTTCTACCCTCACTTTCGCCAGCCCGGTCAATATCAATACCGCTAACGCAGAGCAAATAGCCGAGTCGTTAACAGGTATTGGCATGGTCAAGGCCCAGGCGATAATCGACTACCGCGATACCAACGGCCTGTTTTCCAGCGCCGACCAGATCGTCCTGGTGCGCGGAATTGGCGATGCGACCTTCAATGCCAACGAGGCTGACATACTGGTCAAATAAACAGTTAGCAGGGATGAATGTTCGGCAAGGACGCCGATTTAAAGGTGAATACAATAAGCGAGTCAGGATAAAACCGGCTCGCTTATTGTTGTCTGTACCAGTAAAATATCCGCCACTATTTATACACGCGTGGCACTAATTCGGAGTGAATCATGGCAAGAGGCATCAATAAAGCAATTATTGTAGGCACGCTCGGGCAAGACCCGGAGATTAAATATACCGCCAATGGAGGTGCAGTGGTCAACGTGAGTGTCGCAACCAACGAAAGCTGGAAAGATAAACAAACTGGCGAAACACAGGAACGTACCGAATGGCACCGCATCGTCATGTTTGGAAAACTTGCAGAAATAGCAGGGCAGTATTTAAAAAAGGGCTCACAGGCTTACTTTGAAGGGAAAATCCAAACTCGCAAATGGCAGGATAAAAATGGACAGGATCGATATACCACCGAAATTGTTGCCAATGAAATGCAAATGCTAGGTGGTCGTCAGGGGTCAGGCAATACGGTCCCGTTTGATCCGCCACAAACGTCGGACACCAGTTCCGCGCCTGCGAAAGCTGCGCCCACCGATGGCGGTTATGACGATATTCCGTCTGATTCGTCGCAAAAGTCGGACACCAAATCCGCGCCTGCGAAAGTAGCACCCGTAGATGACGGTTTCGACGACATCCCGTTTTAGCCAGCATTCACATAATAACGTCATTCTGATACGTCGGACCGCCGTATTGGAATGACAGATTTGAATATCAAATAAATATCCTGCTGATACCTTCATGACCGTCTACGACGTATTCAATGGCGATGCCGATGGTATCTGCGCACTCCAGCAATTGCGACTACAGTCACCCAAAGATAGCGTGAAAATAACCGGTTTGAAGCGTGACATTGCATTACTCAGTCAAGTGTCTGCGCAACCGGGTGACGAAATTACTGTCCTCGATATTTCACTGGACCGGAATCGTGAAGCGCTCGCCACCGTGCTCGAAGCAGGTGCAAGTGTATTTTATGCGGATCACCATTTTGCGGGAGAGATTCCACAACACGAGCACTTAACCACCCACATTGACCCGACGGCCGACACCTGTACCAGTCTGATCGTTAATCGCTTTCTAGGCGGTGGGCAGGCCAGATGGGCTGTCGTCGGTGCCTTTGGCGATAATTTTGATCGGGTAGCGACCGAACTGGGTAGTTCACTGGGCATGGATCAGTCTGAGCTGGGGTTGTTACAGCAGCTGGGCATTTGCCTGAATTACAATGGATATGGGTTTGCTTTGAGCGATTTGATGTATCACCCCGCTATACTGTATGAAATGGTCCACCCATTTGATAATCCGTTAGAATTTATAAAGAAAGAGGGATATCAGGCGCTGCTGAATCAATTTCAAATCGATATGAACAGTGCAGCCTCCGCCAGCCCCGAATCGGCCGACTATGTTGGCGCTATTTATCTATTACCCAATGAATCGTGGGCGCGGCGAATCGTCGGGGCGATGGGCAATAACCTGGCCAAGCGACATCCTGACAGGGCACACGCGTTGTTGATCGACATGGGCGATGGCCATTATCGAGTGAGCGTGAGAGCCCCGTATAATAATAAACAGGGCGCAGACGATCTGTGTCGACAATTTCCCACCGGGGGCGGCCGAAGGGCAGCCGCAGGTATTAACCAGCTGGCACAAGACTCATTAACCGAGTTCAGTGAAAAGTTTTACCAGGGATTCGGAGCGAGCGCATGACCGAGCAGGGCAAAAGTAGTAACGTGGTCTGGCACCATGCGACCGTGACCCGTAAACGGCGCGAACAGATGAACAAGCACCGGGGTGCAGTATTCTGGTTTACCGGCCTCTCCGGTGCCGGTAAATCGACACTGGCGCATGATGTCGAAGAAAAGCTATATCAACTGGGCCACCGGACCTATGTACTCGATGGTGATAACGTCCGGCACGGACTGTGCGCCGACCTGGCGTTTTCGGACCAGGACAGGAAGGAAAATATTCGTCGCATCGGTCAAATGGCCAGGCTATACGTCGAAGCGGGAATTATCGTACTGACCGCATTTATTTCACCCTTCCGATCTGACCGCGACAACGTGCGTAAGATTTGCGGTCACGACTTTCACGAAATTTATTGCATATGTAGCCTGGAAGTGTGCGAATCCAGGGATGTTAAAGGCTTATACAAACGTGCCAGGGCCGGGGAAATTCCGGATTTCACCGGCATAAGCTCACCCTACGAAGAACCCGAAGCGCCAGAACTCGAGATCGACACGGAAAGTCATTTAGACGAATGCTCAAAGCGGGTATTTGAATACATCGCCGCATCGGTCGAGCTCCGATAAAGAAGGAAAATCAATAAATATGACGATAAAATTAAGATGTCAAAAAATACTGTAATCGAAAAAGCGGTTATCCCCGTTGCCGGTCTCGGTACGCGCATGCTGCCGGCCACCAAGGCGATTCCAAAAGAGATGTTACCGATTGTCGACAAACCCATGATCCAGTATGTCGTCAATGAAGCGGTCGCCGCAGGCATCAATCAAATTGTGCTGGTCACCCATGCCAGTAAAAACTCGGTCGAAAATCACTTCGACACATCGTTTGAACTGGAGGCACAACTGGAGAAACGCCTGAAGCGCCAGTTGCTGGAAGAAGTGCGTTCGATTGTACCCAAAGGCGTGACCATAATTTCGGTACGGCAGTCCGAAGCAAAAGGCCTGGGTCACGCGATCAGCTGTGCCTATCCGGTTGTGGGCGACAACCCGTTTGCAGTTTTACTGCCGGATGTACTAGTCGATCAGTACCGCGCGGACCTGACTACCGATAACCTGGCAGCAATGGTAAACCGATTTAACCAGACAGGCTTTAGCCAGATCCTGGTAGAGCCGGTTCCGCAGGAGGACGTCCACAATTACGGTGTGATTGATTGCAATGGTGAAAATATAGATGCTGGAAAGACGGCTAAAATAAATAACCTGGTCGAAAAGCCGCCGATCGAAACCGCGCCTTCCAACCTGGCAATAGTGGGTCGATATGTATTAAGCGCCGAAGTCTGGCCTTTGTTAAAGAAAATTAAACCGGGGACAGGAGGGGAAATTCAGCTAACCGATGCGATTGGCGAACTATTGAAAACCAGCCCGGTCGAAGCCTACCGAATAATAGGCAAGAGCCACGATTGTGGTACCAAATTTGGATACATCAGCGCCCAGATAGAATATGCACTGAGAAATGACCAGGTTGGCAGCAGGCTGAGGAAGGCCTTTCCAGGAATTATCGATTTATTGCAGGATAGTAAAGTATGAAAATAGCGGTATTTGGAACCGGGTATGTAGGCCTGGTGCAAGGAGCAGTGTTGGCCGATGCGGGGCACAGGGTCATCTGCGTGGACGTGGACAGCGCCAAGATTGAAAATATTAAACAGGGCGTGATCCCTATATTTGAGCCAGGGCTAGAGCAACTGGTCCGGGAAAATTACAGCCTGGGCCGTCTGCACTTTACTACCGATGGCAAACAGGCCGTGGTCGAAAGCGAAATTATATTTGTTGCGGTTGGAACACCGCCCGATGGGGATGGCTCGGCGGATATAAGCCATGTTTTAAATGTGGCAGAAACCATCGGCAAGAACATGAATGCTTATAAAGTAGTGGTTAACAAATCCACTGTGCCGGTCGGAACCGCGGATAAGGTGCGGAATAAAATCAGCGCGGTACTGGCGGAATCCCGGGCCAGCTTCGACTTCGATGTGGTCTCTAATCCTGAGTTTTTAAAAGAAGGTGCAGCGGTCGACGACTGCAAGCGTCCCGATCGTATCGTCATCGGCACGACTTCGAAAAAAGCCGAAGAAATTATGCGCGAGCTGTACGCGCCCTTTAATCGCAATCACGACAAGATTATATTAATGAGCGTGCGCAGCGCCGAACTGACCAAGTATGCGTCCAATGGTATGCTCGCCACCAAAATTTCGTTTATGAACGAAATGGCGAACCTGGCCGAGCTACTAGGCGCCGATATCGAAGAAGTACGCCAGGGTATAGGCGCCGATTCGCGTATTGGTTATTCCTTTATTTATGCGGGCGCCGGGTATGGCGGCTCCTGCTTCCCTAAAGACGTTCGGGCCCTGATACGAACCGCCCAGTCGCTGGATTATCCCGTCCAGATCCTGAATGCGGTAGAGTCGGTGAACGATGCCCAGAAACATCGACTGTTAGAGCTGATCGATCGCCATTATTCCAGTTCAAAAAATGCCGGGGATTTAAACGGTAAAACTTTTGCCATCTGGGGGCTAGCGTTCAAACCACAGACCGACGACATGCGCGAGGCAACCAGCCGCGTGGTGATGGAAGGCCTGTGGCAACGCGGTGCCAGAGTGCAGGCATACGACCCCGAGGCGATGGATGAAGCCCACCGCATTTATGCTCAGCGAGACGACCTTGTGCTGTGCGATAGCAAGGAGGCGGCACTCAAGGGTGCCGATGCGCTCATCATTTGCACCGAGTGGAAACATTTCTGGTCGCCCGAATTCGACGATTTACACGCGCAATTAAGCGACCGGGCAATTTTCGATGGTCGTAATATCTATGACCCCGATAAAATGAAACAGCTGGGCTTCGCCTATTATGGCATCGGCAGGGGCCAGTCCTGCGTGGAGAATGAAATCGCGTGAATTTACTGACCTGCCAAATCTCGTCATTCCACCCTCACAAAACATCGTCATTCCGGCCCCACGAAACATCGTCATTCCGTCCCCACGAAACATCGTCA
>JADFJT010000133.1 GCA_022566015.1 Pseudomonadota bacterium
ACTTAAAATTCGTGAATTTTATGAAGGGTCTTCTAAAACGCAGCCAGTCTTACACGATATTGATGAGTTAAAAAATCTTGTCGAAGATAAACTTAAAGATATAAATATACAGGATAAAGATAAATTTATCAAAGAATGTTTTGAAGCTGGAGCAAATGATTATATTTCAAAACCTGTAAATAGGGCCGAGCTTGAAGCTAGACTAGGTTCTCAGCCCACTCTATTGGACTTAAATGATGAGCTGCTGAGAAAGAATGAGCTGGAGTCAATTAGTCCTATGTTTGCTACTTATAATCATAAAATCAAGAAAATAAACCCGGAAACAGGCGAGAAATATGGCGCTGAATTTCCAAATTTGACCGTCGAGGATATTGCCAGTGCCGGTCGCGAATTGATGCGTGAACTGGGCGTAGAGCGGCTGCATACGGCGGTGGGATCGTCTATGGGAGGCATGGCGTCGTTAGTTTACGCAATACTATTTCCAGAAGGTATCGATTACCTGATCTCGATTTCTGCCGCAGCACAGGCTTTACCTTTAACCATAGCGCTGCGCTCGCTACAACGCGAAATCATTCGCAGTGATCCAGCCTGGAATAATGGCCGATATAAAACCGGTCAGGAACCACTAACGGGTATGGCTTTGGCACGTAAACTCGGTCTCGTATCTTACCGTGCCGCCGACGAATGGAATTCCAAGTTCGATCGAAGCAAGCTGCCTCAGGAAAAGCTAACGGGGAAGCCGTTTGAAATAGAATTCGAAATTGAAAACTATCTTGAATATAACGCGCAGAAATTCATCCATAGTTTCGACGCGAATAGTTACCAGCATCTTTCGCGATCGATGGACTGGTTCGACATTGCCGAACATGGCGGCTCGGTTAATGCCGGCATGGCGAAAATTCGGGTTAAGAAAGCGCTCGTAATTGGCGTTACCACAGATATACTTTTTCCACCGAGACAGCAACGAGAACTGGCTAAGAGTCTAACGGAAACCGGCACCGAAGTGGATCATGTCGAAATTGATTCGGTTAATGGGCACGATGCATTTTTGATAGACGACGCTCAATTCTCGCCGGTAGTGAATAAGTTTCTGAGCGCCACCTGGGATTAATATCCCGGTACTAAAATATCTGAATTTGGGTACTATCGATGCCTTCGACCACCGAAATCAAGCCTTTATCCAATAGGTCGTTATAGTTATGCACTGCATTTCGCGTCGTATTCTTGCAATAGTAGAGCGCAGTGTCAGCCATACGAATCAATTCATCTATCGACAGGTTTCGATCAAACCGGGTGAAACCTATACTGATCGTAACCTGGTCTAAATTAGCGAACTTGTGGCGAGCGACTTTAATTCTGAAACGTTCTAGTGATTGTTTCGCCTGTTCGCCGTCTATGTCCATCATCACCAGTGCAAATTCTTCTCCCCCGTAGCGAAAAAGCATATCGTTTTCACGAAACGACTCGGTCATCAGGTTGGAAAGCATTATTAAAACTTCGTCGCCATACAAATGGCCAAAAGTATCGTTGATTTGCTTGAAATGATCGATATCCAGCATCGCGTAAATGGTGGGGGAGTAGTCGATTGAACGACGGGCATAGCTATCGGGATTTTCTAGCAACTGCACCATTTTTTCGTTAAAGGCTCGACGGTTATAAAGGCCAGTGAGTGCGTCTCGGTAGGAGCCCTGTAACATTTGCAACTGGTGACAATAAAACTGAAACAAGCACTTTATATAATCTTCGTCGATCGACAAATTGGTCACATTGGACTGAATTGAAAGCGCTAAAATTTTTGTGCTGAGGGGGTTATAACTGCAAAACCAGGTTTTCAGACTCGGCTCATAAAATAAGCAGTGATTCTTTGTCGAGGTTATATTGTTTTCCAGTACAGCGAGAGTATTTTTCGCTATGTCGTGATCGACCACTCCATCCTTGCTGAGCCGATGCCATTGTTCGGACTCACGCAGATAAATATTGGTTTTTATTTGACCCTTTTCCTTTTCGGATAAAATTTTCTGAAATGATTCGCTCAACAATTCCGGGTCATTAATTATCGCCAGCCTATTGAATGAATCATATTTGCATTTAACCATTAAGTCCCCCTATCCGAAATAGCATCGACTACTTTTCCAGATACTGTAACTTATCGGCTACGCCGTCCCAGGCTTCAGCATCTTCAGGGGGTGGTTTGCTGGCAGTAATTACAGGCCATATTAGCGATAACTCTTCGTTTAGGGCGAGAAAATTATCCTGATCGCTCGGCATATCATCCTCGGAAACTATGGCATCGGCGGGGCATTCAGGTACGCACAGGGTGCAATCGATGCATTCTTCCGGATCTATTACCAGAAAATTAGGCCCTTCGTGAAAGCAATCGACAGGACAGACATCGATACAATCCATGTATTTGCACTTAATACAATTTTCGAGTACCACAAACGTCATTCAATTTCCTCTGTAGACTAAATGGTGAGGGGGAGCAGGAGTAGAGTAATCACTGGAGTCTAAATACGCCTTGGTCAAACTTCAAGTGGATTATTAGGCTGGCGACTAATTCTGAAGCAGTGATTTTAAATGATACAGGACGTCGAGCGCTTGCTTCGGGGTCAAATTATCAATATCTAAATCTGACATGGCCTTAATCAAAGGAGAATCCGTGGGCGGTGGAGTAACCGGTTCGCTGAATAGATCGATTTGAGGCGCAGACAGTTTCGACTGTTGTTCCAGTAGTAATAGCCTTCGGCGTGCCAACTCGATCGCCTGGGGTGGGATGCCAGCCAATTTAGCAACCTGTAAGCCGTAGCTTTGATTTGCGGGACCCGGTTTAACCCGGTGCATAAAAATAATGTCGTCACCGTGTTCGATCGCGTCAAGATGTACATTGTGAATACTATCGTATTGTTCGGGTAGCAGTGTCAATTCGAAATAATGAGTCGCAAACAGCGTAAAAGCAGCTGACTTTTGCGCCAGATGATCGGCGCAGGCCCAGGCCAGCGCGAGGCCGTCGAAGGTGCTGGTACCGCGGCCGATTTCATCCATTAACACCAGGCTATTCGACGTGGCATTGTTGAGAATATTGGCAGCCTCGGTCATTTCCACCATAAAGGTCGAGCGCCCGCCGGAAAGATCGTCACTGGCGCCAATTCGGGTAAATATCTGGTCTACCGGGCCGATGGTCACCTGATCAGCGGGTACGTAACTGCCCATACAGCTCAGAATTACGATCAACGCGGTTTGACGCATGTAGGTCGATTTGCCGCCCATATTCGGCCCAGTAATAATGAGCATACGGCGGCTATGATCGAACAGGGTATCGTTGGCGATAAACGGCTCCTGCATCACCTGTTCAACCACAGGATGTCGGCCACCACGGATATCCAGCAGCGGCGATTCGGTGAGTGTCGGCGCAGACCAGTTATAGCGGTCGGCACAGCGAGAAAAACTGAGTAATACATCGAGCTGAGCCAGTGCTGTGGCGCAACGTTGCATGGGAGGCAGATGCTCCGATAATTGCTTTAATAGTGATTCGTATAAATATTTCTCTCGAGACAGGGCACGTTCGCGAGCACTCAATACCTTATCTTCGAACGCCTTCAGGTCGGGCGTAATATATCTTTCCACCGCCTTCAGGGTTTGACGTCGTACATACTCGACTGGAACCGAGTCACTGTGGATTTTGCTGACTTCGATATAAAAACCGTGTACACGGTTATAAGCCACCTTAAGCGAGCTTATACCCGTTTTATGCTTTTCATCGGTTTCCATATCCACCAGGAACTGATCGGCGTTGGCGCTCAGTGCTCGCAATTCGTCGAGCTCCGGGTCGAAACCAGATGCGATCACGCCGCCATCCCTGATCAGCAGCGGCGGCTCGTCGATGATTGCCGAATCCAGTAATGCCACGGTTTCCGGATGAGTGGCCAGGTTTTGCGCCAATTGTTTTATCAGCGGACTATCCAGTTTTTCAATCGCGAGCTGTAAGCTGGGCAATAGTGCCAGCGTTGCCTGTAATGTGGTGAGGTCTCGTGGACGCGCGGACGATAATGCAATCCTGGCAAGTATTCTTTCGATATCGCCTGCCGAACGCATGATTTCGGCTATTATTTCGAATTCTCGATTATCGAGCAGGCAGGCCAGAGCATGGTGTCTTTGCCGCAGCAGCGCCTGGTCACGTAGTGGCTTTTGCAGCCAGCGGCTGAGTTCTCGACACCCCATGGCGGTCACGCAATGATTGATGATGCCGAGCAAGCTGTGGTCAAGCGCCTGATTATTGGAATGAGTTAATTCCAGATTGCGACGACTGTTGGCGTCGATCAGCAACAGGTCTGAAACCTGCTCGGTTCGTATCGGCTGAATATGGGGTAGTACGGTCTTTAAGGTATTGCGAATGTACTGTAGCAGGCAACCCGCGGTGCAAATTGCAAGCGGAAATTCGACCAGCCCAAACCCCTGTAAATCTCGGATTCGATACTGTTCACAGAGTAATCGAGTGGCGCTTTCGAGTTCGAATTGCCAGGGTGGCATCGCATGAGTTCGTTGCTGGTAAAAGCTGTCCAACGGCAATAACTGGTCCTCGCAATAGATAATTTCGGCCGGGTTCAGGCGTGCTATTTCACTGCTAAATAGATCGTCGCTTTCGAGTTGGCTGGCGCTGAATCGGCCCGAACTGATTTCCAGCGATGCCAGACCCCAGGAGCCTTTTTCGCGATACACACAGCACAGCAGGTTTTCCTGCCGATCCTGAAGCAGCGCCTCATCGGTCAGGGTTCCCGGAGTCACCACGCGTACGACCTGGCGCTCCACTGGACCCTTACTGGTTGCCGGATCTCCAATCTGTTCGCAGATTGCGACCGACTCGCCCGCCTTAACCAGCTTGGCAAGGTAATTGTCCAGGGCGTGGTACGGAATCCCGCACATTGGGATCGGCTCCCCGGCCGCCTGACCGCGTTTGGTCAAAGTAATATCGAGTAAACGCGCCGCCTTTTTCGCATCGTTGAAAAACAATTCGTAAAAATCGCCCATGCGATAAAACAACAGTATCTCGCTGTATTCTGCTTTAATCCTGAGATACTGCTGCATCATTGGGGTGTGTATATCTTTCAAGTCTTTGGTTTTACTTGAATTATCCTCAGATAACCTATTGTTTTTCAAATCAATGTCTGCCATTTGCTCAATCAACACGTATCATCCGGTTTCAAGAATTTTCATCCAGTTGCAATTACTAGCGCAGGTAAAGGCACAGGTTTGTTACACGGCAGGTGTGTGTACGGTAATAAACCTACACTTAATAGTCTCATTAGGCGACGCGCAAACACCACCCGATCCTGACAAAGCGAGACTGATTAGGAGAATCGCAATGCCTATAAAGCAGAATAACAAATCACTATCCTACCGGGCAATCGATTCTATGAAACCTGGGAAAAAAGATTCGTCCGGTTCGGACGAATACCCGGGATAGCATGTATATTGCCGAACAGCAGGCACCAAATCTTTTAATTATCGTTACCGGTTCCCGCTGAATGAAAAGCTAGTTCGGATGAAGCTGGGTGACTACCATCCCGGGTAAATGGAAGTGCCGTACCGTGAAAATATCCCTCGATGATGTGGCGCTAATACTCGTTCAATAGAAAATGCAGGCATTACTCCATGCCTAAAGGTGGATGTCGATATCATGGAGGTAAATCAACTGCCGCCAGGAATCCAGTAACTAAACCTGGGTACTACACGAAGGCCGCTATCGAGGAGGGAAGAATGGCGCGGTTTTTACTGCAGGGTATGCTATAAATTTAGATATGAAGTCTGCGCTACCGGATTTGGCCACGATGCGACTTACCCTGGTAAGTTACGAATTCAATAGGGACGAAGTTTATAATCCAGGTTAGTCAGTGTATTATATTTTATTTCCAGGTATATTCGGCTTCATAATTGTTAACGTAGATGATCTTGCCATCTGGAAAAATGAATTTCATGATAATTAATCGCAAGCAATGGCTGTTTAGTTATTTAGCTCTGGCTACGCTCCTTTTAATTTTTGCAAATCCTACGCGCGCTCAGGATCAGGGAATAAAATACACATTTGGCGTCATACCTCAGTTTGAGGCACAAAAACTCCGTTCGATCTGGCAGCCCATTATTAACTACCTGAAAGAAGAATCGGGCTACGATTTAGTCATTAAAGGTTTTCCGACCATTCCCGATTTTGAAAATGAATTATTTCAAGGGGCTTTCGATTTTGCATATACAAATCCTTATCAAATCACATTGATTAACAGGAGCATCGGTTATTATCCAATTATCAAAGATGTAGGTCGAACACTACATGGGATATTAGTTGTAAAGATAGATAGTGGCATTACTGAAGTATCACAGTTAAATGGCAAAACAATTGCATTTCCCTCCCCTAATGCTCTCGGTGCATCCTTACTATTGAGGCAGGAATTGCATGATATATTCCAATTAAATTTCTTCCCTCGTTATGTTAAAACACACGATTCGATCTACCTGAATGTACTACTAAATGAAGTTTCAGAAGGAGGAGGGGTGCAGAAAACACTGGATCGACAAGCCCCCAGCTTTCGGGCTGCATTAAAGGTCATTCATAAAACGAAGGACGTGGCTTCTCATCCGATTACTGCACATCCCAGGGTACCTGACGAAGTAGTAAATGCTATCAAAGCAGCTTTGTTGAAACTAGGTGCATCAACTGAGGGGATGAGACTTCTATCCAAAATTCCAATGAAACAGGTTGGACTAGCAAAAATGTCAGATTATTTGCCGTTGCAGGCCATGGGACTCGAGCGGTTTTACGCCAGATAAATCGTGATTATTGGTATTCGAGGCAAACTGACCGTCCCGATAATTGCTGCTTTTGTGGTATTTTCCGGAGTGTGGCAATTGTATTAGTCGTCGCAACAATACACT
>JADFJT010000134.1 GCA_022566015.1 Pseudomonadota bacterium
ACGCGCTCTGGGTAGCCGAACAACTGGGAATCAAACTTCATATAAGAGACATCATCGAAGAATATAAAGAGGTGGTGATTAATCCGAAGCATGGCTACGGGGCCAATTTAAATCCCTGTCTCGATTGCAAGATTTTCATGGTGCGCAAGGCTCACGAATGGATTCAGAAAAATGACTTCGATTTTATTATCACCGGAGAAGTCATGGGGCAACGCCCGATGTCGCAACGCAAGAAAACCATGCCGGTAATTTCTGCCGAATCGGGCGCCGAAGATTTACTACTCCGCCCCCTGTGCGCTAAAAATTTACCCGAAACCCGCCCCGAGCTGGAAGGCTGGGTGAATCGGGAGAAACTGCACAGCATCACCGGACGATCCAGAAAACCGCAAATGGCATTGGCCCGCCAATTTGGCTTCGAAGACTACGCTCAACCCGCCGGTGGTTGCTGTTTTTTGACCGACGAAAGCTATGCGGTGAAGTTGCAGGATCTGTGGGATAACCGGGGGTATAAGCAATACGAGCTGGACGATATTATGTTGCTCAAAGTGGGACGCCACATCAGGCCGAGTCCAGCGTTTAAACTGATTATTGCCAGGGAGGAGGGTGAAACCCGGTTTTTGAGTGGGTATAAAAGCCAGTTCCAGACGATCGAAACGGTCAGTCATACCGGGCCGCTTGCGCTAGTCGAAGGTGAAAAGCTCGACCAAAAACAAATCGAACTGGCCTGTGCAATCATCGCCCGTTACAGCAAGGGTCGCGATTCAGAATCGGTTGAGTTGTTATTCAGCGCCCAGAATCAGTCGGCACAGAATATCCATATTAAACCGCTGGCAACCAGCGAAATACCGCGGGAATGGCATATTACATGAGTTCTGAAGTGATAGAACTCGACGTCAGGCGCATGCTGTGCCCGATGCCGGTGATCAAACTACAGAATTGCATCGAGCAACAGGCGCCAGGCACCCGCGTTGAGATCACCTGTACCGATCCCGGCGTCATGAGCGATATTCCTGCCTGGTGTCGTATCAATGGCCACAGTATTATTTCGAGTCATGAACTAGAGGGTGAATTTATCATACTGGTCGAAAAATCAGCGCATGGAGGCTGACAACCGATACCGAATAATAAAAAAAGTCACTCTAGTCGGCGCTCTGGTCAATAGTGCGCTTGCAGCGAGTCAGATTGTATTCGGCATTATTGGACATTCGCAGGCGCTTTTAGCCGACGGATTTCATACCCTGTCGGATCTGGCCACCGATATCATAATACTGGTCGCAATTCGCCATTCGTCAAAAGCGGCGGATGAAGACCACCCTTACGGACACGCCCGCATAGAAACCCTGGCTTCGGTCGCGCTCGGTATAATTTTGATCGGTGTCGGGTTGGGTATCGGCTATAGAGGCATAGTTAGCATATTCTCACCGATAGGCGTCAACCCGGATACCATCACGCTGTTATTCGCCGGTCTGGCCATTTTCGGCAAAGAGTTTCTATACCACTACACGATCAGGGCTTCGAAACTAGTCTACTCCAACCTGCTCGAATCAAACGCCTGGCATCATCGTTCCGATGCATTGTCGTCGATTATCGTGCTGATCGGCATATCGGCCCAGATTCTGGGAATTCCGCACATGGATGCGGTTGCGGCGGTACTGGTAGCGGCGATGATTTCGACCATCGGATTTCGACTCATGCGTAAGGCGCTAAACGAATTGATCGACACCAGTCTCGATTTTGAACTGGTCGATAATATTAAAACATTCATGCTGGATAACGAATGCATTCGAGCAGTGCACAGCCTGCGCACTCGCTCGATGGGGGGTCAGGGTTACATCGATGCAGAGATACGGGTCGACCCACGCCTGACTGTTTCCGAAGCTCACTATATTGCGTTCTCACTGGAGCGACAGATAAAGGTCGATTTCCCTCAGATTATCGATGTCAGGATCCATGTCGATCCTCTGGCCGAATCCGAGCATGATGCGGTCACCGAATTGCCATCTCGTAGCCAGTTAATGCAGGAATTTCAGACCGCCTGGAAAAATATTCCTTGCGCCGATCAGATCGAATCTATTCATTTGCATTATCTGAAAGATCAGGTAGAAATCGATATCTCGCTGCCCGAAAGTTGCTTCGCGCAAAATCAATCTGCAGAGGTAGACCGGATGATTCAGCAAACCCGGCAGTTGCCCCACATAGGCCAGGTCCGGGTATTTTTTTCCCGTAAATAATGATCGATTCCTTGCACCAAAATAGTGCGCAAATGCTAAATTAAGTTTAAACAAGCCGCATAAATATCGTTTAATTGGTATTGTGATAATTATCGGTACAATGCCCCGACGTTTCGACAATCGACCATTTTGTTACGGAGACAATACTCATGTCAGCAGCCGATGTACTCAATACCATCAAAGAATACGGCGTAAAATTCGTCGACTTTCGCTTCACCGACACCAGGGGAAAGGAACAGCACCTTTCTATCCCGGCCAAGCTTTTGCAGGAGGACAACTTCGTCCAGGGACAAATGTTCGATGGTTCATCGGTTGCTGGCTGGAAGGGTATTGACGATTCCGACATGATTCTGATGCCCGACGCCAGTACTGCAGTACTGGATCCCTTTACCGACGAACCGACCATCAACATCACCTGCGACATAGTCGAACCAACCACAGGTGAAGGTTATGAGCGAGACCCGCGTTCCATCGCGCATCGAGCCGAAGCCTATTTGAAAGCTTCCGGTATTGCGGATGTTGCCTATTTTGGCCCGGAGAACGAATTCTTCGTGTTTGACGATGTGAAATGGAGCACCGAAATGGGGCATTGCTTCTATCAGGTTGATTCAGAAGAAGCTGCCTGGAATTCTGGAAAATCTTACGAGAATGGTAATAAGGGCCATCGCCCGCGCGTTAAAGGTGGCTATTTTCCTGTTCCCCCAGTCGATTCACTGCACGATATTCGCTCTGCGATGTGTTTGGCAATGGAAGAAATGGGGCTTAGTATCGAGGTACACCACCATGAAGTGGGGACAGCAGGTCAGTGCGAAATCGGGGTTGCCTTTAATACTCTGGTCAAAAAGGCGGACGAAGTGCAAATATTTAAATACTGCGTCCATAACGTTGCCCATAGCTATGGCAAAACCGCCACTTTCATGCCAAAACCTCTGGTAGGTGACAACGGTACCGGGATGCACGTCCACATGTCTTTAGCCAAAGATGGCGTTAATCTTTTTTCCGGTGATGGCTACGGCGGTCTGTCCGAAATTGCACTGCATTATATCGGTGGCGTGATCAAGCATGCTCTGGCGATCAACGCATTTACCAATGCGGCCACCAATAGCTACAGGCGCCTGGTGCCTGGTTTCGAAGCGCCGGTAATGCTGGCCTATTCAGCCAGAAACCGCTCGGCTTCGGTGCGAATTCCCTATGTGGGCAATCCGAAGGGTCGCCGCATCGAGGTTCGTTTTCCAGATTCAACCGCCAATCCGTACCTCGCGTTCAGCGCGCTGATGATGGCTGGTCTCGACGGTATAAAGAATAAAACCGATCCCGGCGAGCCCATGGACAAAGATTTGTACGACTTACCACCCGAAGAAGAGGCAGAAATCCCACAGGTCGCCTTTTCGCTCGAACAGGCACTCGAAGCGCTGGATCAGGATCGGGAATTCCTCAAAGCGGGTGGCGTGTTTACCGACGATGTAATCGATAGTTACATCGCGCTCAAGAACGAAGAAGTACAACGCTTGCGCCTGGCGACCAATCCGGTCGAATTTGACCTGTATTACAGCTGCTAGGCGAAGATCAGGGATTCTACTTTTAATTTGTATAAGATTCCGGACCTACGCGGCCCGCTCAGGCCGGAAAGACGAACTCGTGGGCCAGGGTGACGTAGATTTTGAAAAAATCGTCATTCCGGAAAGCCCGAAGGGGTTACCGAAGCGTCGGACCGCCGGAATCTATTGTAAATATTACTACGAGCACTTCCATTACCACCCGCTTTAATGGATTCCGGACCTACGCGGCCCGCTCAGGCCGGAATGACGAAAAGCCTGTCATTCCGATATGTCGGACCGCCGCCAAAGCGGGGATCTGCTACGGGGATAGTAATCGTTATTACCAAAGGCTCGCCATTCTAGTGGTATATTGATGCACCAGATTAGTGCGAAAATGAGACATGGCCCAAATTGCAATCGACAACATTCTGGACTCACTCAACAGCACGATCGTATGCCTCGATCGCAACCAGCGGGTTTGTTACGTTAATTCGACCGCCGAAGCACTGTTCAGTGCCAGCTCGTCTGCGCTCTTGGGTAGGGCATTTGATCAACTATTCAGCCAGGTTGAGCCGAATACGATTACCTCTAATTTGCCTGATATCGGATCAAAGGCTCTGACCGAACACGGCGCTCAGATCAAGTTGGCGAATGGACAGTCGATCATCGCTGATTACTCGATTTACCCCCTCGACGATTCACAGCCCGAAGCTATTACCCTGGTCGAAATCAGACCGATCGACCGCCAGCTCCAGATAGCCCGGGAAGAAGCCAGTCAGATGCATAACCAGGTCAGCCAGCAATTCGCACGGGGCATGGCGCACGAAATTCAAAATCCGCTAAGTGGCATCCGAGGCGCCGCGCAATTGCTGGAAAAAGAAATCACTCAATCATCGATGAAAGAGTATACCGATGTGATTATCAGCGAAGTCGATCGCCTGCAGGCATTGATTAAAAACATGCTCGGGCCAAACACGAAAATGAACAAAAAACCGGTCAATATTCTCGAAATTCTGGAGCATATTCGCAGGCTGTTGCTGGCTGCTGAAACGGATACTGTCACCGTCCATCGTGACTACGACCCGAGTATTCCCGAAATAAATGCTGATCGAGATCAATTGATACAGGCTTTTCTCAACATCGCACAAAATGCAGTGCAGGCGCTGGAGGGAATCGGTGAAATTACATTCAAAACGCGAATCGAGCGGCAGTTCACAATCGGTCAAACCAGCCACCCGTTGGTGATCAAGATAGACATCATCGACACCGGCAAGGGTATTCCCAGTGAATTGAGCAACACTATATTCTTGCCCATGGTAACCAGTAAGGCCCGGGGGAGTGGCCTCGGCTTACCGATCGCACAGGAAATAATATCCCGGCACGGCGGTTTGATCCGACCAGAAAGCCTGCCATCGGGAACCATGTTCAGCGTCTTTTTACCATTGGATTTACCATGAGCGATAGTACGGCTACATCAATCTGGGTAATCGACGATGACCAGTCGATTCGCTGGGTACTCGAAAGAGCGTTAACGAATGTCGGCTTCGCAGTAAGCACTTTCGAAACTGCCTCCAGTGCTTTGACCCAGCTAAAACGCTCCGACAATGGCGATATCCCTGGCGCTATCCTGTGTGATCTTCGCATGCCCGGGATTAGTGGTTTCGAATTTCTAAAACAGGTTAAAAATGTCGACCCGTCGATACCGATAATTATCATGACGGCCTATTCCGACCTCGATACGACGGTCGAAGCTTATCAGCAGGGTGCTTTTGAATACCTCGCCAAACCATTCGATATCGACCAGGCGATTGACCTTATTTCTCGTGCCTGTGAAAAACACTCTGAAAGCCCAGCTGTGATTCAGACCAGTGCACTCACCGACGAAATCATCGGAGAATCCATCGCTATACAGGAGGTGTTTCGAGTGATCGGCCGGCTATCGCGCTCGCATGCCAGCGTGTTGATTAGCGGCGAGTCGGGTACCGGGAAAGAATTGGTGGCAAGAGCAATACACCGGCATAGCCCGCGTAAAAATGGCCCGTTCATCGCGATTAATACCGCAGCAATACCGGCAGAATTGCTTGAATCTGAATTATTTGGCCATGAAAAAGGCGCCTTTACCGGCGCGCATTCCCAGTACCACGGTCGCTTCGAACAGGCGAACGAAGGCACGTTATTCCTTGATGAAATTGGCGATATGCCAACAGGCCTGCAAACCCGATTACTACGCGTGCTAGCCGAGGGTGAATTTTTTAGAGTCGGGGGCAGTAAGGCCATACGTACCAACGTACGGATTATTACGGCGACCCACCGTAATCTCGGCCAGCTGGTCGAGCAAAATTTATTCCGTGAGGATTTGTTTCACCGTCTCAACGTTATTTTGTTAAAGCTGCCGCCATTGCGCGAAAGGCGCGAAGACATCCCTCTGTTGCTCAGGCATTTTCTACACCACCTCGCAGCCGAACTGAACGAAGAACCCAAACAGATCAACCCCGAGTTGATGGACACCCTGTGCAAGCTGGACTGGAACGGCAATATCCGACAACTGGAAAACACCTGCCGCTGGTTTAACGTGATGGCGACCGGCGTACAAATTCAGATGAGTGACCTGCCTGACGAATTGCTGGGCAAGGATCAGAGTCATTCAAATGAGGTTGAAACCACCGATAACTGGGAAGACGTGTTACGCGTCTGGGCGAGTCAGCAACTCGCCGCCGGACGACAAAATTTACTCTCCGAGGCAACGCCCAGGTTCGAGAAAACACTGCTCGAATGTGCGCTCGAATCAACTGGCGGGCGCAAGCAGGAAGCCGCGAAGCTGCTCGGATGGGGGCGTAATACTTTGACGCGGAAGTTGAAAGAGCTGTATTAAGGATAAGGGGGGCCGGAATGACGCGAGAGAGCCGGAATCGAGAGACTGTACTAAAAACTGTGTAACTGTCTATTATTAACCCTCAATTGGGAGGATAGACAGACAATGCAATAACAGATGGCTCTTCCCCAAGTCGATTGGGTAGATTATGCTTGTAGGGCCGCATTCATTCGGCCAATTATTATTGGAGACAAGGAGGTCACCCTGTCCTACGACGCATTACGCACAGGGCGTTATTCCTTACACAACCAGGTCTAT
>JADFJT010000135.1 GCA_022566015.1 Pseudomonadota bacterium
TCCAGGACATCGCTGATTAACTGGGCTTTATTGCTGTGCCTGGTTTTCCTTTGGGGCACGTCGTTCATGTTTATCTCGGTCTCGGTCGAGACTGTCGATCCGCTGTCGATCGTTTTTTACCGGGTTGTGCTTGGCGCTCTGGTGCTGACTATAATTGCCTACGCCATGGGTTTGCGCCTGCCACTGTCACCGACCGCCTGGTTGGTGTTCACGGTGTTCGGCTTCTTCGGCAACCTGCTACCATTTTTCCTCATATCCTGGGGACAGCAATCGGTCAACTCGGGCATTGCCGGCATGATTATGGCGATCATGCCGTTGATGACGATGATAATGGCGCATTATTTCGTCGATGGCGAAGACCTCAATCGTTACAAAATTATTGGTTTTATCCTGGGTATTACCGGCATATCAATATTACTCGGCCCGGTATTCGAAGGCGGCGGACGAGCGGTATTGAGCGGTATTGCTATCTTTATCGCCGCCACCAGTTACGCGGTCAATACCATCCTGGTACGGCGCTTGCCCCACTTTAACCCGCTGGTGGCGGGCGCCGGGATGTTGATCGCCGCGAGTATTACGCTGCTGCCGATCTGGTTGTTTTTCGCCCCCGGTTACAGCGACAGCTTCAGTACTAAATCGCTGTTATCGGTGGCCTGGCTAGGCATCGGACCGACCGGTATCGCCAGTGTTATCCTGTTCATGGTTATCAAGCGCGCCGGCCCGACTTTTTTATCGACGATCAATTACATGATACCGGTGGTGGCCTTTTTTACCGGTGCCATCATTTTATCGGAACCGGTCGAATGGCATAGTATATTGGCGCTGGTGACTATTCTAAGCGGCATAGCGCTCACTCGTTTTCGCGTCGGCCAAATTTGATTTGGGTGTTCTAGACTGAATTCCAGCATGATAATATGAGTGGCCTGTATAAAAAATTGATAACCCAGGGAGAAAACCATGCACAAAATCACAAAAATTGGTCGGACTGTCAATGATGGTCCCGGCATCGGTGACTGGAGTCGGGATGATCTGAAGCTTTTTCTGGAATTCGGCGAGTTTCCAGACGGCGAGTACGCCGCCGGGTCGATGGACCCGGTGATCGAAGGACTGCAACACCTGACGCCGGACGACCGCGACGCACTGATAGATTATCTGCGTGCACTACCGCCGGTTGAGAACCGCATTGGCGACTGATCCTTGTTGGCAGCTTTGCCGGGCGCGAATTCACACGCTATTTTTTACAATACCTCATCCCAACACAGGTGCAACGCATCTAGGCAGCTACTGGCGAGCTTCTCACAGCGTGCCGGGCTCCAGCCCTGCTCGTCATCGGACGTGTCGGCCGCATCCTTAAACGGCATTTCGAGGGTCATTACCGGCGCGCTAAATAGTTCGGCCAGCGCGTTCGAACAATAGCTCATATTCGCTTTGCCCGCGCTAGTCGCCGGGTAGCCTCTCGCGGTTTGAAAATCGGGGTTGATATGCGCCAGTGTATTTTTGTAGAGGTCTAGTTTATTCTGGCGCGTTTCATTCCAGCCAGGAATACCTTCGGTGCCCGCCAGAAAGTTATAGGGTAAGGCTTCGTCCCCATGCACATCGAGGCCGAAATCCAGCCCGGTAGATTTGATTTTTTCGAGCACGTAATACACTTCCGGACTTTTCTCCAGGCTCGCAGCATGCCATTCACGATTCAGGTTAATACCGCCAGCGTTAGTACGATGATGCCCACGCCGACTGCCGTCGGGGTTCATGTTCGGCACCAGATATATGACCGATTTCTGTAACAGGGCCCTGACTACCGGATCGTTATCGTCGACCAGCCTGTTTATCAAACCTTCCATCCACCATTCAGCCATGGATTCTCCCGGATGCTGTCGAGCAATCATCCATAGGGTTTTCTTTAACTCACCCGGTTCGCCAAAACGCAGGCAGTCGATGGTCTGACCATCAAGCGTATGGCCGAGTGTCTCGACTCGGCATTGCTCGCTGTTTTGCGCATAGGCAATCAAATCAGCGTGGCGCTCCATCGAGTAGGGTGCAAAATAGGCGAAGTAAATCTGGTCCTGTTCACTGCTATGCTCGATCACGAGCCGCTCGGCGTCAAACGATGTATCGACGCGAAACCAGAATTCGCGATCATAAGACGCCACGGCACGATAGTCCTTCCAACCGCCGACGTAGGCGGCACCTGCCGCATTTTCGATCACATATCGACAGGCGATATGTTTCGCATTGGAAGCACGAAAATAAAACCACTGGTAAAATTTAGACTGGTTATCCGCACGGATTTTCAAGCGAATATTTTGTGGGTCGCTTTGATCGAGGCATTCAATATTGCCACCGTCGAACTGGCTGGAAATAATCATAGTTACTTCTAAACTCAAAGATTGTGGGAGAATACTGGTTGTTGCCTTGAATGAAAACTCCGAATTAATTGATGCGCGTATTTTTCTCTCTAGTGATATTGCTGCTACTAACCGGCTGTACCGATCTCGGTTATTACTGGCATTCGACTAAAGGTCACCTGGCGATCATGGGCAAACGGGTCCAGATCGATCAGATGCTTGAAGATCCCGCACTCGACCCAGAGCTGAAACGGCGTTTACAGTTAGTGCAGCAAATTCGCCAATTTTCTATCGACGCACTAACCCTTCCAGACTCGGGTAGCTACACTCAGTATGCGCAACTCGACCGATCCTACGCCTTACAAAACCTGTTCGTCGCACCCGAATTTTCTATTCAGCTGCATCGTTGGTGTTATCCCGTCGTCGGTTGCGCGAGTTACCGTGGCTATTACGATGAAGAACTGCTAGCCGACTATATCGCACCATTAAAGCGACAGAAATTCGATATCCATGTCAGTAATGTGCCTGCCTATTCGACCCTCGGCTGGTTTGACGATCCGGTATTGAGCAGTTTTATCGCCTGGCCAGATTATCGCCTGGCCGGATTACTGTTTCACGAATTGACGCATCAGCGGATATACGTGGATGACGATACCCTGTTCAACGAATCGCTCGCGGTTGCAGTTCAACAGGCAGGCACCGAATTATGGTTGAAGTCGAGAAATGAGGAGGCCGAACTGGCAAGATATTTACGCTGGGTCGAATATCGTCGCCAGGTTGTTACGCTTATCGAAGTAACACGCGAACAATTGGCACAGCTTTATCAGGGCGGGGCATCCGAGACGGCGAAGCGGGAACAGAAACAGGCGATATTTTTAAACTCGCGTAAAGATCACTCGGTAATCGCGAATAGATTGAATGTTCAGGGTGGTTTTAACGACTGGTTTGCGGGCGATTTGAATAACGCCAAACTCGCCTCGGTCTCAACCTACAGTGCACTGGTACCGGCATTCCTGGCTCTGATCAAGGCTCACGATTATGATTTTGCCCGGTTTTTCGACACCGTTGAAACGATTGGCGAGTTACACAGGGAAAACCGCCATCAGTGCCTGGCATTATGGGTCGAGGGTACCGCCACCGATGATGACCGGTGCCGCTAGCTTAGGGAATCGCGGCGGCTGCTAGAATTTTAGGATACTAAATGCCCGGTCGTGGGTCAGGGCAGGAATTCTGCTACGAGCGCTATGGACATTAGATAGATCGATTTTGGCATACACGATGCCCGGATCGATACCACCGTCTGCCAGCACTTTTCCCCAGGGATCGACGATTAACGAGTGTCCCCAGGAAGCACGCCGGTCGACATGGTGACCGCATTGGTTGGGCGCGATGATATAGCTGCCAGTTTCGATCGCTCTGGCGCAAACCAGTGTCTGCCAGTGCGCCCTGCCAGTAGTCTGGGTAAAGGCCGCCGGGATGGTAATAAATTGCGCGCCATTTTGCGCGAGCGCCCGGTACAATGCCGCGAAACGTAAGTCGTAGCATACCGTCATCCCCAGCTTGCCCCATGGGGTGGTCGCCACGACGGCCTTGTCACCCGGTGCCACCACGTCGGACTCGCGATAGAATTCACCGTTGGATAGTTCGATATCGAATAGGTGCAACTTGTCATAGTGTGCACTTATTTCACCTCGATCATTCAACAGGAAACTGCGATTCACTATTTTACCATCGCCAGTTTTGATCAATTGCGACCCGACCAGAATTGACACCTCGAGTTCTCGTGCCTGTGCGCGAAAAGCGCTCAGTCCCGTATCCTTATCCTGTTCGAAACATCGATCTGAGATCTGTTCATTGACCGGCTCGATTAAACCAACTGTCTCGGGTAGCGCGATAAAATCGGCTCCTTCGCTATGCGCTTCGACGATTCGTTCGCAAACCCAGTCGATATTGGCTTTAACGTCCCGTGTAGCTGTATTTTGAATACAGGCTGCTTTAAATATCGTCGGCAATGAAAGATCTCCTGGCGGCTCAGCACAACCATATCATATTAACCCGGCGGCAATAACCTTGTGAATTATGGCTTTTCTATTTACCCCAATACTTGCTAGAATGGTCGGCCCATGTCTGACTCTACTCAAGCCGTTAAGGAAAACCAGCTCGTCGATCGTTTCGGCCGTACGATCAATTATGTTCGCCTGTCGGTAACCGATCGTTGTGACCTGCGCTGCGTTTACTGCATGCCCGAAAATATGACGTTTGTTCCGCGTGCGCAACTATTAACGCTGGAAGAAATGGAAACGGTCGGGCGATCATTTATCGCTTTGGGCGTGGACAAAATACGGATTACTGGCGGTGAGCCGTTGGTGCGTAAAAATATCTTGCAGCTATTTAATAATTTAGGTGCTATCGACGAGTTAAAAGACCTGACCCTGACCACCAATGGCACGCAGTTAAAAAAATACGCCAAACAGCTCAAAGCTGCCGGGGTAACCCGCATTAACATCAGCCTGGATACATTACGTGCTGATCGATTTCACGAAATGACGCGCGTCGGCGAACTCAAGCGTACCCTGGACGGTATCGATGCGGCCATTGCCTGCGATTTTGGCCAAATCAAGCTCAACAGTGTAGTTTTAAAAAATTACAACCACGACGAAATACTCGACCTGGTCAAATTTGTAATCGATCGCGGCATAGATATCAGTTTCATTGAGGAAATGCCCCTGGGTGAAAACACGCACCATGATCGAGCCAAAACCTATTACTCCAGCGACGAAATTCTCGAAGACTTGCGGCAGCATTATGAAATTCTACCGAGCACCATGAGAACTGCGGGACCAACCCGCTATTTTCAGCTGGGGGAACATGAAAATACCCGCATCGGATTTATTTCGCCGCATAGTCATAACTTCTGTGAAAGCTGTAATCGAGTTCGTGTCACCGCTGAAGGACGTTTACTGCTTTGCCTGGGGCAGGAACATTCGGTTGATTTGCGCCATGTCATCCGCGCCAATCCGGGGGACAGGACGGCGCTAGATCAGGCTATAATCAAATCGATGGAAATCAAACCCAAAGGTCACGATTTCAACTTGAATTCACAGACCATTCTGCTCCGCCACATGAATATGACCGGCGGCTAAACTGGGGGAAGAGGAACCTCTGATGTCATCTAGCGTTAGCAATCTGTCGAGGCGCCTGCCGGAACTGACCAACGCTGGCCTCGACGCAACCGCCAGGGTCATTTCCTACAACGAGTATAACGAAGCCATCGAAGGTTCGATCGCGGTTGAGCGCGCGCTCACTATTTACCTCGATAAACGTGAAGTGGTAACCTTGATGACGCTCGGTAATCACCCCGAATTACTGATTCTGGGCTGGTTGCGAAATCAGCGCCTGGTCGAGGATATAGAGGATATCAAGGCGATCCAGGTTGACTGGGAAACCGAAGCGGTCGCTATAACCACGCATGTTGGCGTCAAAGACCTCGATAAAAAACTCCGTCATAAAACGGTCACAACAGGCTGCGGTCAGGGCACGATGTTTGGCGACCTGATGGACAATATCGACAAGGTTTTGCTAAAGCAACCGCTACTGAAACAATCCTCTATTTACAGGTTGCTACATACCCTGAACGACTACAACGAAGTTTATAAAAGTGCGGGCGCGGTCCACGGCTGCGCGCTGTGCAGCAAGGACCTTGTTATCGAACAATTCATCGAAGATGTCGGACGACACAATGCGGTCGACGCCATCGCCGGATTCATGTGGCTCAACGATCTAACGGGTGAGGATAAACTGTTTTACACCACCGGACGCCTGACCTCGGAAATGGTAATAAAAGTCGCCTTAATGGGCATCCCGGTTTTGCTGTCCCGCTCAGGTATTACACGCATGGGACTCGATATTGCACAAAAAGTCGGGGTGACGTTAATCGCTCGCGCCAAAGGACATCATTTTATGGTTTATCATGGAAGGGAGTTTATCGAGTTCGATGCGGTGCCAGAGATAAAAAGAATCGCCTCTTCCAGAGGACGATAATAACCTCTTCATTTCGACCCATGGGCCCACAACTTTCCGAAATAATTTATTTTCTGTAAATTTTTATTATTGGTGCCAGGCTATCTCGGGTCTCGGCAATTGCTCCTGCGTCGCCTAAAGCGCCTACTGTTGGTATTCTACTTACGGGCGTCCTGCCCTAATGCATCGCCTAAGAGCGCCTACTGTTGGTGCTCTACCACCGATACGTCGGACCGCTACATCCATGTAGGCGAAGCACTCAAAACACGCTGTGCCGATGCGTCGGACCGATCCATCCGTGTAAACTCATTCCGGAGCGCCGTACCGCCGGTGCGCCGCTTCGACTCATCCATGAGAAAATACGGTTTTAATCTCTCCCACCCGAGACAGCCTCG
>JADFJT010000136.1 GCA_022566015.1 Pseudomonadota bacterium
TCCTAAGAGGCCGCTGCAACGAAATCGAAACTTAAGGAAGTCTCGGATATCTGTGAGGAGTGCGCCGTACATCGATAGCGATTGATGCGGTTTGAATGTGTCCCGCATTGCAGGGCCAAATCTAGCTCCCTGAGCGGGTAATCGGTGCAAGGCAATTGCAACAGAGAGAAGCGCTTTGTATGGGGCATCCTTATATAAGTCTATTAAGTATTGACCACGCTGGATGCCAGCGTCTGCGCTCAGCGCTGCCATTTTCTTTCCAGGGATGCTTAATCCGAGCCGACTCAAGGGGATTCATACCGCTATCAAATCTGGCATGCTGGCCGCCGAGACGCTGTTTGAGGCGCACAAGAAGAATGATTTTTCGCCATCATCGCTGGCTGAATATCAAAAACGTTATGACGCAAGCTGGATACACGCCGAGCTATACAAGTCGCGCAATTTTCACGCTGGTTTCGAGGGGGGGCTTCTTTCGGGACTGATTAACTCGAGCCTTCAGATTCTGACCGGTGGCAGAGGTTTTTTCAATCGCCGTCCGCACAAGGCGGATCATGAGATGATGCTCAGGCGGGACGAGTACCTCGCCAAGTATGGGCGTGAACCGGGCGTGAAAACAGTCAAGCTGGATAACCGCTACACATTCGATAAAGTAACCGATGTCTACAAATCAGGCACCAAACATGAAGAGCATCAACCGAGCCATCTCGTCATCGCCGATTATGATATCTGCAACAGACGCTGCACCGAAGAGTACGGCAACCCCTGTCAGTATTTTTGTCCGGCCGATGTTTACAATATGGTGGATGATGAATCGGGCAGCGGGAAGAAGAAGCTTCAACTGACGCCGTCAAATTGTGTGCATTGCAAGACCTGCGATATCAAGGATCCGAGCCAGAATATTCATTGGGTGGTGCCGGAGGGAGGGGGTGGCCCTAGTTATCCAAATATGTGAAAAATCACAGCTCTCCGCAGCACTTTAGATTTAAACGGTGATTTGTACTGGTTCTTATTTAAAGGTACTTCGATATGAAATTATATAACGCCTGGTATTGTCCCTTTGCTCAGCGGGCCTGGATGGCGCTGGTCTTTAAGGATATCGATTTTGAATTGATCGAAGTCGATCCATACGATGCGACAAAGTGGTGGGTGAAGGTATCGCGTGGAGCCGAACTAGTACCCGTCCTGGTTCAGGCCAATGGCGATGGATCCGATACAACCATAGTCGAGTCAAACCGGATTCTTGAGTACCTGGAAGATTACTACCCTGAGAAAACGCCCATCTTTTCCGATAATCCGAATCAGCGGGCCGAACAAAAATACTGGATGGATTACGTGGGCAATAAAATCACAACGTACTTTTATCGATTCCTAAAATCACCAGAAGCAGGAACGCAGCAGGATGAGGCGCGAGATCAGATGCTTAAGGGGTTAAGCGAGATATCAATGGCGATGAAAAGCGAGGAGGCATTTTTTTCCGGCGGTCGGTTAAGTGCAGTCGATATCGCATTATTCCCCTTTGCTTACCGCATAGAAGCGCTGTTGGGTCACTATCGAAATTATGCGCTGCCCACGAAAGGTAAAGTCTGGCAGCGTTATCACCGATGGTATGATGCGATGCTGGCCCTTCCCGCCTTTAGGGCTACTGCAACCGATCATGCGGACTATAAAAATCGACTGGTAACACATTACCTGCCCTATAGCCTGGGCGAAGGACAAAGCAATCTTACTCAGGTATAGAGTTCCAGGCGGTTCTGCTCATTCCTCCTGCCGACTACCCAATACGGATCGAATAACTTATACTGAGGTACTCGCAAACGGGAGACATCGTTCGAGAATGAAACGCAGGGGATTCGTAAAACTATGTATGTCGGCGGTCGCTGGTGTCAGTAGCAGCGCTGAGCTGCTGGCCCACAGCAGTCGGGAAATACATCGATACAAGCGCGTTGGGCTTATCGATCAAATTAACCGCAAGCCGGTACGCATCTCGTCACTCGAAGTAGGTGAAACTTATCTGTTTCAGTATCCTTACGTTACCACCCCCTGTTTCTTGATCGATCTGGGCCGACCGATAAAGGGCGCACGAAACCTTCGGACACGCGACGGAGAGTCTTATCACTGGCCGGGCGGTGTAGGGCCAAATCGTTCTATAGTTGCATTCTCGGCAATTTGCGCACACAAAATGAGCCATCCCGCGCCTTCGGTAAGCTTCATTAATTACCGGCATGGAGAGGTGAAATTTCTCAATAGTGGCGAGGAGGTAGTGAAGGGCACAGGCGTCATATTCTGTTGTTCGGAAAAAAGTGTCTATGACCCTGCTAGTGGTGCTCGGGTTCTCGGTGGCCCCGCGCCGCAACCGCTCGCCGCTATCGTACTGGATTATGATCAAGCGCAGGATACTGTCTATGCCACGGCGACCATCGGTGGTGAAATGTTCAGCAACTATTTCGAAACCTTCGCTCAACGGCTGGTTCTGGAACATGGTCGTATGGATATCCGCCGGGCGTCCAGCGGTACGACTGATTTGATGCGGTTGCGGGATTTCTGTGTCAATCAAATATTGTGCGAGGCTTAACAAACCTCCGCGCAAGTCATGGACGAACCTCTTGCGCCCGCCGCTTCGCCAAAGCGTATTTTGAGCGCTTTCTGTAACACAGTATATTTTTGAAAAATTAAAGAAGCAGACATTATTTACTCTTGGCGGGGACAGTCGGATTCGGCCAGGAACGGACGCCCGTATGTCACTAGAAAAAAGATCGCCTGTTAGTTGAGAAGAGCCATAGGGCTGCCAACATCGACGACACCAATAGCACGATGAGCTTTGTAGCCCAGCAGTTCCTGAATGCGCAGGGGCATCGAACGAACTTTATCGATGGGAACCGTCAGAAAAGTATTTTCTTCCGTACGGAGCCAGCCTACAACATAACCCAGGAACATTCCCCGACGTTGTTCATCGGTCGTTTGGTTTGCGCCCCCGCCATGAATTGCCGAACCTAAATAAAACAGAGCCGAACCGGCTTTCATTTCAGCACGTGCGATTTCCTTAGGTTTGGCTTTCCGATTCTTTCGCCATTTATGGCTTCCCGGCACCACCTGTGTTGCACCATTGGCAGAGGTAAAATCGGTGAGGGCAAACATCGCCTCAACTTCCAACTGCGGCTTTGGCGAAGGTACTTCCGCCCAGGCGCTTTCATCTCGATGGAGTTCCTGGGAAGACTCTCCCGGTCCGATTTGTATTAATTGCCCGGTGTTGAAAATATAGTCGTCGCAATTTGGTAGCAAGAAATGATCAGCAGATTCACACAATTGAGGTAGTAACATTATTTCTAGAAATGTTTTGGATTTCGCCGGCAATCCATCAATACGAATTGTCGAATGACCATAGAATTCGATCATCTCTTCGGTTGTTGGATTTCGGAGCCCTGCCTCGACCTTCGAAACAAACCGATCAAATTCAGAATTTAGATTGGCCAATTGTTTGGGCTTTAGAATATTTTCTACAATTACAGCCCCATCGCGTTCCAGTATTTCACAGAGTTGTCGGGATGAGGCAGTGCTAGTCAGCCGTTCGATTGCAGGTGACATGTTAACCTCCGTTGAAAATTCAAAAACAATAGTCAGATAAGATAAATATTTTTAGGGTAAAAAAGAGCAGACTTATAAAGGAAAGTACCACATATAGATATGTCGAATACAAATAAACCCATAGACGCTCTCCTTAAATCAACGGATATCCCCAAAGTTAATTGGTGCGGTCGTTAGCCTACTAAGGGCAAATCTTGGTTACTGAAATACGAGCTTCAGGTGTCTATTTTCCCGATAGCCGACATTCAAAGTCCCTGGACTCATTTCGGCTCCCGGCACTCTCCTGTCATTCGCGTAGCAGCCCAACGAGTATAACTTCGAGATCGATATCTGATAATGTCGCTAACTACGTGCGCTTGGACATCTGATCGCGCTGTTAGGTTGGCTGCGTCAAGCCCATCAAGGTCCAATATGGCTTATCACTGACATTAGGGGATTACGTAACAGGAAATCGCAATGGAAGATTATGAAATATCTGCAGTAGCCAAAATACTCAGCGATTGGAACCCACTGGGTGACGAAGCTACAAATGTCCAAGATTTGGACGGATACAAAACAGAATCCATCGATATACTGTTTCATTTTAAAATGAGTAACGGAAAAGCAGGTGTTGAGAAAATCGTCATGCAGGTGCTAAACGAGGCGTTTGATATTGAATTAACAAAAAACGAATGTTCTGATGTGGCGACCAGAATATTTCGTTTTCTAAGCAAGAAACATTGAGCCCCTTGATCAATTCAAATAGCAAACCTCTAACGAATAAAATTAGACCTCGAGAGCGAAGTGAGCCTCGAGCTAGATATGAATGCTCATTTTCAGAAAGCAGTCGTTCCAGATCAGGTCGTAATAGGCAGAAAACGGCACCTTGCGGTCATTCTGTAAATTTGCAAATATAAATCACCAGGATGATGGAGTATATACATGCAGATAGATTCTAACTGTCGTTTCTTAACCCGGGAGATTATGAATGTGGTCGCGCAACAAACTCACTGAACGGTTGAAACTCGAATTTCCTATCTTTCAGGCACCAATGGCAAAATTTACAACTCCTGAACTAGCAGCTGCAGTTAGCAATGCTGGTGGATTAGGTGCTTTGGGAATGTGGGGGCTTTCTGCAGAAGATGTAATAACTCGTATCGAGGGGTTTCGCGAGCAAAGTAGCGGAAGTTTGAATGTAAATTACCCACTATGGAAAGCTCCTGGAGACCTAACAGGTGTCGGCCTGCCAATGCGCGAATGTGTACAGAAACTCTATGATGAAAAGAAGCTAGGACCTATCCCTACGCCCTCGGCTTCTCCCGGCAAACTTGATCCTGAACATCTTGAGGTGCTAATAGAAGTGAAACCTGAAGTAATTAGCTTCCATTTTGGGTTGCCCGATCAAAAGATTGTTGATGAACTTAAAGCCGCAGGCATCTACATTTTATGTAGCGCAACGACTGTCTCTGAAGCGAAATTTCTAGAAGCCAGTGGTGTTGACTGTGTCATAGCCCAGGGAATAGAGGCTGGTGGACACCGGGGAACATTTTCAGATGTGGATATAAGCATGCAATCCGGTCTGTTTTCTTTGCTTCCACAGGTGGTGGATGCCGTGAATTTACCGGTCATTGCTGCAGGAGGCATTTCTGATGGGCGAACTATGGCAGCTGCCTTGATGCTGGGTGCGAGTGGCGTATTAGTTGGAACAGCTTTTTTACGCTGTGGGGAAGCCAAAGTTCCGGATGCCCATCGGTTAGCCCTTAGCAATGCGCAGGAAGCCTCTACAATACTTACCAATTTAATATCTGGAGTCCATGCCCGGTTTATTAAAAACAGGCTGATTGAAGAACTACAGAAACCAGGTGTAAAACCACTGCCATTTCCCGCTCAGTACAGTTTGACCCTTCCGCTGGGAGAAACTGGTGACAAAGAATTCACCGATCTCCTCTCAGGACAATCAGTTGCGCTTACTAGAGAAATGTCAGCAGCAGACCTGGTGCATACCTTGGCTGAAGAAACTGGTAAGTGTCTCAACTCTTTTTAATACAGATTTGCCGAAACACTTTAAGCTAACCTGGATTTACCAGGATAAAAATCAATGGCTGTTCTCAGCAGCAGTCATTGAATATTATGAGTAAATAGGCAAGTTTCGGCACACTGCGGACACCCGCACTTGGTAATATGTATGGAAAAATCTAGACCAGCATGTGATAGACTTTTTAGGAAGAATCAGACCTGAGTCATCGATGGGAAAAGATCGACTAACGCGAAAGCTCGCTGTAATCCTCCATGCCGATGTGGTCGGCTCAACTTTGCTTGTTCAAAAAAATGATGTACTCGCTCATCAGCGCATTCAGGCCGTATTCAATAACTTTGCTGAAACCATTGCCGCTTATGGGGGAGTAGCACGCGAGATACGCGGTGACGCGATTGTAGCAGAATTTGATCGGGCATCGGATGCTGTAACAGCTGCAGTCGCTTTTCAAGCAAAAAATGAAGAATCTGTTAAAAGCCTAGATGACGATATCCGACCTTTACTACGAATAGGTATTAGTTTGGGGGAGGTCATTATAGCAGATAGTACGATTACCGGGACAGGGGTGGTATTAGCGCAGCGGCTTGAGCAGCTAGCCGAATCAGGCGGTGTAGTGGTGCAGGGATCGGTGTCGGAAACAGTACCCACCCGAATGCCGTTCGAGTTCGAGAACCTGGGTGAGCAGGTGTTGAAGGGTTTCGAGCAACCGGTAAGGGCTTTTATAGCGAGACTCCGGGTGGGCGAAGAGTTACCGACACCGGATACTGACGCGACTCCAAAAAATGTAGAACCAGAGATTCTTGAGGTACCCAACAAACCTTCGATCGCTGTCCTTTCCTTTGAGAACCTATCCGGCGATCATGAGCAGGAGTACTTTTCTGATGGTATCTCTGAAGATCTGACGACAGCCCTGTCCCGCTTCGACTGGCTGTTTGTGATAGCTCGAAATTCGGCCTTTACTTATAAGGGTGTAGCAGTGGATGTGAAGCGAGTCGGACGCGAGCTTGGCGTCCGCTATGTGCTGGAAGGTAGCGTGCGGCGGGCGGGGGATCGGGTACGTGTTAATGCTCAATTGATCGACACCGAAACGGATAGTGACGTTTGGGCGGAACAGTTCGATCGCAAGTTGAGCGAGGA
>JADFJT010000137.1 GCA_022566015.1 Pseudomonadota bacterium
AAGCGTCGGAACGTTAAGATCAAGGCGTGGAACGCAAGCCCGAGTTAAATAGACATGGGCACCGCTATTGCTCAGTTTCACAAAGCTTCCGCTCCTGCTCACGCCCCTCACCTACATTCCCTGTAGGTGACGCAGAGATTGATCATTTTGGGCACAAGATGTTCGTTCATGACTTAATCAGAGGTTCCCTAGTCTTGCTGGTCAAAAATTAAGGCGCGATTCTACATGGATGGCGGCATAGACAAAAGAGTTTGTCCTGTATAATGCGAGTTAGAGATCAAATGCATCGACATCGATTACCCATTTAACCGAATGCGTGTCGGGGATATTTTTAATCGAAGGCATCGCCTCGTTCAGGGTCTCACGCAATTGCTGGATATTATCACTCATCAGGCAAAGCTGCGCTCGGTAACGCCCTATTCGACGGGTCATCAGTGCTGGAATTGGACCGATGCGCCTGACCCCACGTTTTTGCACACTTTCCTGAAGGTATTGTCCGATTTGCTCGAGCCGGGACATCGCCTTATCCAGGCTCAGCGCATCTGCACGGAAAATCACCACACGCGAGTAGGGCGGGAAACCCAGCATTTTACGCTCCTGCAAGATAGACTCGGCTATTTCTCTATAAGATTTGTCACTCAGTGCCTGCATGAGCGGATGTTCGGGAAATCGAGTCTGTATTAAAGCCTCTCCCTCACGGTCGCCTCGACCGGACCGTCCGCTAACCTGGAACGCGGTTTGTACCAGTCGCTCAGTAGCACGATACGAGGCACTGAACAAAGCCTGATCAGCGTCAAGGATGACGCTGAGCGTGATATCTGGATAATCATGCCCCTTGGCAATCATCTGCGTTCCAATCAACAGACAGGGCTTACCCTCACTCAGCTTTTCGAGCCGCTGGGCAAATTCGTCGTGTGAGGTAACCGAATCACGATCGAGCCTGATCACCGGGAATTGACTAAATCGCTGTTTAAAAACCTGCTCTAACTGTTCGGTGCCTATCCCATAGTGTTTGATGTCGACAAAACTGCATTCCGGACACACCGCTGGCAAACCCAGAGTGTACCCGCAGTGATGGCATAATAATTGACCGATTGATTGGTGTAAGGTCAATCTCGAATCGCATTGTTCGCAGTTAGCCTGCCATCCACATTCGTGACACATTACTACCGGTGCATAACCACGGCGGTTCAGATATACCAGCACCTGTCCCTGCTGTGATAAATGGTGGGCGATTCTCTCGAGTACGGCGGGGGAACAGCCAGACACCAGCTTTGTATTGCGCGTGTCAATCAGTCTGAGCCGAGGCGGCGCAAAGGGCGTCGGTCTGTGATTAAGTTGGTAAATCGTGTAATAATCGCGCTCGCAATTGTGCAGGCTTTCGAGCGATGGCGTAGCCGAGCCGAGCACAATGGGAATATCGAGCATCTGCGCACGCTTGATCGCGACATCTCTGGCATGATAGCGAATTCCGTCTTCCTGCCTGTAGGAACTGTCGTGTTCTTCGTCGATAACAATCAGGCCTAGACGATCGCATTGTGAAAAAAGGCAAGACCGGGTACCGAGCATAATGTTCACCTCACCGCATCGAAATCTATCCCAGGCCTGGAAGCGTTGCCAGTCGGTCAGGCCAGAATGTGAGCAGACGAACTGCTCACCGAATCGCTGCTTCACGCGTTGGATAAGCTGGGTGGTAAGACCAATCTCCGGCACCATATAAATTACCTGTCGCTGCTTCGCGAGCTGATCCTGTATCAGGCGAAAGTAAACCTCTGTTTTGCCGCTGCCAGATATGCCGTCGAGTAAATGCACCGAAAAGCTATCGAGTCTGCCTGTGAGCTGGGTGTATACCTGCATTTGCTCCTGGTTTAATTCGGGCGCTGCCTGCAACATTACATTGTTATCTTTAGCAGCCGGTTTTGACCACTCCCATCTGATCGCCTGCTTGCTTTCTAGCGCGCTTACAGGACTATGCCATCCGGCATTAATGGCTTTTAATTGAGCCGCATTCAGTCCCTCGGGTGCCCTTTCAATCGCCACCAGCAATTCGTACTGGCGTGGGGATCGTTTACGCAAGCGCTCGCGCAGTTCGGCTTCCACAGGCAAGGCATGCCAAAACTTGACTCGTGTGGGCTTAATCGATTTCGCGCTACGTAGATAGCTCGGTAAGCACTGGAACAATACCTCGCCTGGCGGCTGAAGGTAATAGCTAGACAACCACGCTGCCAGAGCCATCATGTGCTCTGATAAAACCGGCATTTCGTCCAGACATTCGACTGCAGTCTTAATTCGGTTCGGCGGAATATCGCTAACGCCCTGAGTAGATATCAAAATACCTGTTTTACTGCCCCGACCAAACGGCAGACGATATCGCAAGCCCGGGTGCGCCTGAGCGCCTGGTGCTATGGCGTAGTCAAACACACGATACAGGGGAATAGAAATGGCAAACGAAGCAAAACCTGCAGACGAATTATCCGACAACGCGATATCTCAGGGGAAAAAGATAATGATACTTTATCTGTTGGGTCCCGACAGTAAATCTGGCATGGGAATTGAATAAATTAAATCCCAAAATGTTCTGCTCTCAAGGAGGCAGATATCGAATATTGTTAATGAATATTCTAGTATAAGAGGGCTAACTTACTAAAAAATCTGGATAAAATCGGTTATCCACATTTCCTGTGGATAAGTCTGTGCATAATATGCGAAAAAACTCCCAGGAACCGCGTGAATCCTCGCTTTCGTTTAAATTGCTCAATATTCAATCGATTTAAATTTTCCTTTTAAATACAACAACATATATGTTTGGTCCAATTTTGTACCACGCCTGACAGAGCCCATCTCCTGGTATAGTTCTAAACCACTTCTTTGTGTGCATATCTTTTTCTGTCAAGTGATTTTTGATCAATTTACAATTAATATTTTCTATTATTATCTTGTTTTAAATTGCTATTATAAATTTCATTCAGAATTCATAATAAATCGGTTGTAGACACTCGTCAGTGACATTGCGAAGACAGGCGATTACACTGACCAAAATTACAAACTAACCATTTGATGCCTGCCAAAACAGCAGTTTTACTGACTAATTTAGGTACCCCGGAGACCCTCAGCAGGGCTTCGGTAAAACGATTTCTAAATCAGTTTTTGTCCGATCCCAGGGTGGTCGAGATACCGCGTCTGCCCTGGTGGCTGCTACTGAACGGCATTATTTTACCCTTGCGTAGTGGCAAAACACTGCAGGGCTACGAGCGCATTTGGACCGATGCAGGCTCACCCTTGATGGCTTATGCATTAAGGCAGCAATCCGCCTTACAACAAAAACTGGGGAACGACATTACAGTGGTTTTGGCGATGCGCTACGGTAATCCCTCTTTCGAAACAGTGGTCGGTAAGCTCATGGAATCGGGCCTGGGCCGACTCATCGTATTGCCGCTCTACCCGCAAAATTCGGCAACAACAACAGCCACCACATTCTATCATTTGGCTGACTCACTGGCGAAATATCGTAATTTACCCTCGGTTCATTTTATCGATAGTTACTACGAGCACCCGGCCTATATAGAAGCGCTCTCGAATTCAGTTCGCGCTCATTGGCAAAAAGTTACTCGACAAAATCATCTGCTGCTGTCGTTTCATGGCCTGCCACAGATCAATATCGACCGCGGGGACCCCTATTACGACCAATGCCAAAAAACAGCAGCCTTGCTGGTAGAGCAACTAGGCCTCGACGAAGCGAACTGGTCCCTATGCTTTCAATCTCGTTTTGGCAAACAAGTTTGGCTAAAGCCCTACACTTCGGACATTTTAAATCAACTTGCCACAAGCGGAACCAAAGCCGTAGATATATTATGCCCGGGGTTTTCAGCCGATTGCCTGGAAACTCTGGACGAAATTAAAATCGAATATCGTGACCTATATATGGCGCAGGGTGGTGAACATTTTCATTATATCCCTGCGCTCAATGACAATAGTGACCACATCGAGATGATGCGCGATTTGGTTCAACCTTATATATCTGTCTAAAACCAATAGTGTCCCGGATTGAATCTATACTGGCCCGAGATGTCTACTAGCACTATTTCCGACCATAAACTAAAAAGAGTTCTAAATTATGTTTAAATCTTTCTTTCCGAATCCCAAAATATTTTTCACCTCTGTGGTCGTTTATGCAGCCATTTGCGCCATTATCTGGTATGGATTCAACGAAGAGATTGGTCGATTTTTAGGTTTTGACCTTTCATCATCAAAGCCTGTAATCGGTTTGGGACATTTCGTGACAGACTCATTTTTACTGTTTTATTTGTATTACTTTTTTTGCACAACCTTATTCGCGGTGTTCTGGTTCAAAGTTTCAAATCACCCATGGAGATGGTGGTCGATTGTCGGTTCGACGTTTATATTGTTTTCCACCTACTTTTCCGTGCAGATATCGGTTGCGATCAATAACTGGCGTCGTCCTTTCTTTGATCTGGTGCAGGCCGCGTTAAAAGATCCAGAGTCACAATCGTCAGAAAATACCACTAGTGCCGTATCCGAGGAAACCATCTCGTCAATATCCAGCGAACTGTTTGACCTCATCATAATATTTTCGGAAATCGCTTTTCTTGCTATTTTCATGTTCGTCATCACCCGATTTTTCATCAGTCACTTTATTTTTCGCTGGCGTACTGCGATGAATGACTACTACACCGCGCGCTGGGAGCAGGTCAGGCATATCGAAGGCGCATCACAGCGAATACAGGAAGACACCATGCGATTTGCGGGAATTATGGAAAGCCTGGGTGTCTCGATAGTCGACGCGGTGATGACTCTTTTCGCTTTTCTGCCTGTGCTTTGGACGCTTTCAGAATATGTTCGCGTGCTACCCATCGTCGGGGAGATTGCCTACCCGCTGTTTGTCGCTTCACTCGTGTGGTCGATTTTCGGAACTGGATTGTTAGCACTGGTAGGAATTAAATTGCCCGGCCTGGAATTCAAAAATCAGCGTGTAGAAGCGGCATTTCGCAAAGAGCTGGTCTACGGTGAGGACGATACTTCTCGTGCCCAACCCCCGACTCTCAAGGAACTGTTCGCAAACGTGCGTAAAAATTACTTTCGCTTATATTTTAACTATATGTATTTCAATATTGCACGCATGATGTATCTGCAGGCCGATAATATATTTGTCTATGTTCTCCTGATACCGACTATAGCGGCGGGTGCTATTACCTTCGGCTTATTGCAACAAATTTTAACCGCGTTCAATCAAGTCAGCAATTCATTTCAATATCTGGTTAATTCCTGGACCACAATCGTTGAATTACTGTCGGTCTACAAGCGCCTGACTTCTTTCGAGGCTGCGATCAGGCATGAACCGCTGCCTGGACTCGATGCGGTAACGACCTAAATATGTGATACCGTTAGATGCTCATGTGCCTGATCCTGTTCGCATTGCAACAACACGATACCTACCCATTGGTGGTGATCGCCAATCGCGATGAGTATTACGCCCGTCCGACTCAATCGGCACACTGGTGGCCGGACACGCCCGAAATTTTCGCAGGACGCGATTTAGAAGCCCAGGGGACCTGGATGGGGGTGAACAGAAACGGACGATTTGCCGCGGTAACCAATGTACGCGAACCGGGGGGGTTGGAACCGGCTAGACTATCTCGTGGACAATTGACACGTGATTTTTTATCCAGTCACGAGCCAGCCGAGGCCTTTTTAAAAAACGTGGAATCAGGCGCCCATGACTATGCCGGATTCAATCTGCTGGTCGGCGATAGTTCGGCTTTATATTATTATTCGAATCGAGATCCTGGCGTACGCCGCATTACGCCCGGTATTTATGGCATCAGCAATGGAAAGTTTGACGAACACTGGCCAAAGCTCAAGAACGGTAAAAAAGCGTTGGCAAATGCACTTCAACAGGGTATCGACAACGACTGTCTAATGCAGATTCTAACCGATGATTCGCAGGCAAATGATGGCGCGTTACCAGATACCGGCGTATCGCTCAATATCGAACGCATGCTGTCGAGCCGGTTTATCCGTTCGCCCGATTATGGCACCCGTGCTTCCAGCGTAGTCAGGTTCAACCATCAAAAAGAAATCAACTTTGTCGAACAAAATTTCAATGCCGCGGGAACTGTGGGAGGCCCGATCGAAGAAAATATTCAGATAGAAATTTAGACAGGATATCCGAAGGATTCCCGGCTGTTCCATCGCAAAATATCACAGGCTTTAATCACAATGACACTTATTTAAGTCAGCCATTCCAGAAAGCTCGGAAGGCGTAACCACCGGTATATTTTTACGGGAACGCTTTACCGATGCGTCGGACCGTCCCATCCATGGACGCGACATGACCGCCATGGATGGTGGAAATGCAATAGGGCTGTAGGGAACAGCCCTTGCCCCTGTCGCGCAAGGCCCCGAAAAAACATCCCAGCGGTTACCCCCTCGATAGTGCGGTCGCCTCGGGTGGAAGGGCTCAAAACCTTATTTTTCAGGGATGAAAAATTAGAGCGTATAGGGACATATTTACAGCGTGTTTTGAGCGTTTTCACCCGAGGTAACTGGCACCCATTCAAGAACGTTGAAAATCGCCAAAATTGCCGCACGACTAATCGTAAATTAGTCAGGCAACCTTTTCGAA
>JADFJT010000036.1 GCA_022566015.1 Pseudomonadota bacterium
CTCGCCATCAATAGATTTTGGTAGCAGTAATTTGACGGCTGTCATAACCGACAGAACGCAACTTTCTTTTTTATTCTCTATTTCAGTTTTAATTGTTGATTCAATCTGCTCATTGAGTAATTTTTTTGAGCGTAAATCCTCAGCAGTTTGAGCTAGCATTATCATATCTTTTGCAACACTAGTAACTTCTTTCACTATGCCCGTAAGAATGCGCACAAAAAGATAGGTTCCAGCCAGTTCAAGTATAAATGAACCACGAGTGGCACCGATAACCTGGGTATTTTCCGGGGCGTCGTCAATGGACATTGCAATGCCCCGAGATATTTCAAGCCATTTTTCCGACCATTCTTGCCAATCTACAACATTGTTGATTGCAGCATCACTTCGAAATTCTACTCGAACAAGTGCTCGATCGTCTTCCAATGCGGGGCTGGCTATAGCTACATCTATGTCTTGAAAAGCCTTACTTAGATTGTTGGCCCGGACAATAGCTTTGTCTAGGGCAGAAACTGCTTTTTGTACGTCTTGCATAGCAGTCGCGGGATCAAAATCACTTTTTTTTGATCGTGGTATTGATAAACAGGATGCCATGTACTCCTAAGTACTCCGCAATATCGAAGGCTTCTAAGAGCCTTATCTGCTCGTTAGATAAAACGTTTAATGGAATATCGCGTAGAAACGAAAGCAGTGCATTTAGCTCGTTTTCCAGGGGTTGCTTCTGTGGTTGCTGAGCGTTGTGATCAAGCTTTGCTCGGAAAGCTTCGTAATTATCTTTAGCTGTAGCAGCTTCAGTTTTTAACCAACCAGCTAGGTGATTCAGTTCCTCGATATTCATAAATTTCCTCTTTGTATATTAGTAGTCAGTAGGCGAAACAAGAAAACGAATGCGCAGGTAAAAAAAACTTAATGCCTACACTGTGCCTACACGAACATAATGCACAAATTCAAGAGTACTAAAAAATGACTTAAGTCTTTGATTTAAATGGTGGGCCTGGGAGGACTTGAACCTCCGACCAATGGATTATGAGTCCACTGCTCTAACCAGCTGAGCTACAGGCCCCCTAGACTAACTTTTCCAACTGCACTACGTGTACCTGTAAATAAATTATGAGTCCACTGCTCTAACCAACTGGGCTACAGGACCCTGACGCAGACTACTGTTTAAGCACTTGCGATTGAAAAGTGCCTTATTCCCAATAGATTCCGGATATGTGCTTCGCACATTCCGGAATGACGATATCCGTCCCGGAATGACGATATCCGTCCCGGAATGACGATATCCAAACCGGAATGACAACATCCGATCCAGAAATACGATTCCTGTTGAAAAAGAGTGCGAATTGTAGCGGAAAGTTAATCGGCGTCAATAAAACTTCTGAGTTGTTCGGAGCGGCTCGGGTGGCGCAGTTTGCGTAGTGCCTTGGCTTCGATTTGACGAATGCGTTCGCGCGTGACGTCGAACTGTTTACCGACTTCTTCGAGCGTGTGGTCGGTATTCATGTCTATGCCGAAGCGCATGCGTAGCACTTTGGCTTCGCGTGGGGTCAGGCTGGATAAAATTTCTCTCGTCGATTCCGAAAGCCCGGAATTGGTCGCAGTATCAGCCGGCAGCAACACGTTTGTGTCCTCGATGAAATCGCCCAAATTTGAATCCTCGTCATCGCCGATTGGAGTAGCCATCGAAATCGGTTCCTTGGATATCTTGAGCACTTTACGTACCTTGTCTTCGGGCAACTCCATTCGCTCGGCCAGTTCATCAGGTTGCGGTTCGCGTCCGAGTTCCTGCAACATCTGGCGTGAAATACGATTCAGCTTGTTGATGGTTTCGATCATGTGCACCGGAATTCGGATGGTTCTGGCCTGGTCGGCAATCGAGCGTGTTATAGCCTGTCGAATCCACCAGGTTGCATAAGTAGAGAACTTGTACCCACGACGATATTCGAATTTGTCGACCGCTTTCATCAGGCCAATATTGCCTTCCTGTATCAGGTCGAGGAATTGCAGGCCACGGTTGGTATATTTTTTTGCTATCGAAATGACCAGACGCAGGTTCGCTTCGATCATTTCTTTCTTGGCGCGTCGTGCCTTGGCTTCGCCAATCGACATCTTGCGATTTATTTCCTTGATTTCGTGAATCGTTAGATGGGTTGTCTTTTCCAGGTTCCACAATCTCTTTTGATAGCGAATGATTTCATCCTTAAATTCTTCTAGCTCGACAGCGTAGCTTTCCTTAGCATCGATATGCGAATCGATCCACTTCAGGTTGGTTTCGTTAGCCCTGAACGATTCGATGAATACCTTGCGCGGCATGTGCGACTGTTTAACGCAAATTTCGAGGATCGTGCGTTCGTTGGTACGGATTCGGTTGATCACACCTTTCAAATTGACGCCGAGTTTGTCAATAAAAATCGGTAGCAGTTTGATCTCCATCAACTCCTTAACCGCCTTACTCATATTACGTTCGTAGACTTTTTCATTGTCGTCGGTAATTGCGGTCATTGCCTTGCTAAAGTTTCGCTCAATTTTACGAAAGCGCCTGGCTGCTTCCACGGGGTCGGGCCCGGTATCTTCGATTTCGTCTTCGTCGTCGTCAGTTTGCTGAGCCGCTGCGGGCAGCGGAATCGCATTCGGATCTTCGTTGGGATCGACGTATCCCACCAGCAGATCGGTTAGCTTGGCTTCTTCTTCTCGAACCTCGGTATATTTCGCCAGAATCAAAGCCATGGTGTCGGGGAAACGAGCTAACGAACTCATTGCCTGGTTCAATCCATTTTCGATACGCCGCGCGATTTTAATTTCACCTTCGCGCGTGAGTAGCTCAACGGTGCCCATTTCACGCATATACATGCGCACCGGATCGGTGGTACGGCCAAATTCGCTATCGAGCGAAGCCAGTGCAGCCGCAGCTTCTTCGACCGCGTCTTCGTCGGGTTCGGTCTCAGTGTCGCTGAGAATTTCGTTGGTTTCAGTCGGTGCCGTCTCATGGACCTTGATGCCCATGTCGTTGATCATTCGAATGATATCTTCGATTTGTTCGGGTTCTACAATGCCATCCGGGAGGTGGTCGTTAACTTCTGTGTAGGTGAGAAAGCCCTGCTCCTTACCTTTTGCTATAAGTTCTTTTAGACGTGACTGTTGATCTTGATCCATGGTGCCTCGATGATAGATACGATAATGCAGGCTAATCCCCCAGTATATAAGACTTTTTCATGGTTTTCCAAGGCCCACCGGGTGCAATTTAGTGTTTTGTGAACAATAGTTTATGTTCCTGTTTTTCGATTTCCGATAGATCGGCTCCAGATTGCAATTTTTCGATCAATAATTTCCTGCGGCCGTGAATATACTGTTTTTGTAGCTGTTGTAAACAATTCTCGAACATTAGCTCGATACTGTCTTTGTCATCCATCGCCGGTTGCATCGCAGCGAGCTTGTACAGGTGACGCTCGTGTTCGTTCCCACGGAACCGATCGAGCAAGTTTTGCGGACTGATTCCAGGCTCTTCGTGGATAAAATCTAGCAACTGAAGCAGTAAATTAATACCGGGTATATCGCTATCAGCCAGATCGTGATGTGTGCCAGTGTGATCGGCAAGCGAGGGTTTTTGTAGCAACAGATTGATCGCAAGGCGAGTAGGGGTCCAGTGTTGTTCCGGCAGTTTCAGCTTTTCAGCCGGGAGTGTTTTGGTTTCCCCGAGTATCTTGAGCAGGCGATTATCGAGCTTGACCGAAAGTTGACGCTCGACCTCGCCGAGGATTTGATCCTTTAGACTTTGCAGCGGAATCTGTGAGAAATAGGGACGCAATCGGTCGAGAAACTGGGATTTACCTTCCAGCGATCGCACGTTACATTGCGATAGCAAAGTCTGAAACAGAAACTCGGTTAAGGTGGATGATTCCTGGGCCTGTTGTTGAAAATGATCCTTCCCATGCGCCTGAATATAGGTGTCTGGGTCGTGCCCCTCGGGCAAGAACAAAAATTTGGCCAGGCGTCCTTCCTTGAGCGATACCAGGCTTTCTTCCAGCGATCGCCAGGCGGCCTTCTTGCCCGCGTTGTCACCGTCAAAACAAAATATCAGGGTTTTACTCACACGAAACAGTTTTTCGATTTGCGTATTATTGATTGCGGTACCGAGTGTTGCTACCGCAGTTTTGACCCCGTATTGAGCGAGCGCGATAACGTCCATGTACCCCTCGGTAACATATATTTGTTCGATTTTCTGGACCGCTTTTTTCAGTTCGAACAGGCCATATATTTCACTACCCTTGTGGAATATCGGTGTCTCTGGAGAATTCAGATACTTGGGATTGTCTTGCGGATCGATCACACGCCCGCCAAAAGCGATGGTGCGTCCGCGTCGGTCGCGGATTGGAAACATCAGGCGGTTACGGAATCGGTCATAGTGTTGACCGTCATCCTTTTCGATGATCATACCGGCTTCAGACAGTGTCTTACGATCACCCGACAGGTTACTCCAACCGGGTGGCGCAAATCCGATCGCGTAATCGCGTGCGATTTCACCACTGATACCGCGCTGCCTGAGGTAATCTATAGCAACCTGATTTTGTTTGAGTTGGGTCAGATAATAATCGCTACACAGCTGTAGCACGTTGTACATCGGTTCATGCCCATGGTCTGAGCGAGCCGGTGCCTGTCCCTGCTCATATGGCACTTCGAGTCCGGCCATTTGTGCGAGCGATTCGACCGCTTCGACAAACTCCATGTGCTCATAGTCCATCAGAAATCCAATCGCATTCCCGGATTGCTGGCAACCGAAGCAATGATAAAACTGCTTGTTCTGGCTGACTGAAAAAGACGCCGATTTTTCATTGTGGAAAGGGCAACAGGCCCAGAATTCCTTACCCTTTTTTTTCAGTGGGACACGAGTATCGACTACTTCAACAATGTCGATTCGATTAAGCAGATCATCGATAAATGCGCGGGGTATCTTGCCTGCCATCGGAACTATACTAAATTATTAACTTCAGTTACGCTCGAGAACACGGATTTTTGCGCCAGAGCAAGGCCGGTCCGACGCATCGGATTTCGCACGGAGAATGTGAGCGTATACGGTGATACGTGATCATTTGAGTACGAAAACAACGCCGCTATGGTGCAAAAAGACAATTCCCCGAACGAATTTAAGCGGCATTGCGTTGCAGAGTATCCAGCAGGGAATCGAATTCTTCCGCCTTCGGTTTGACCATCCAGATTTTGCGTTTGAAATGGCTGAAATTGTCGAGAATATACTGCCCCCACTCACTGCCAGTTTCATCCACGTACTCGACGATTGCACCGTTCAGGTACACTCGGTGACTTTCCATACTTTCATCGGCGATACGATGAATATCGATTAATTCTTTGTTAACTCGGTCGATAAAAAGTCGATCGAGGTCCAGCACATAAGCAATTCCACCGGTCATGCCCGCGCCAAAGTTGACCCCGGTATTGCCGAGAATGGTGATAATCCCTCCGGTCATATATTCACACGCGTGATCGCCGACGCCTTCGACCACCGCGTTTGCGCCGGAATTGCGCACCGCAAAGCGTTCACCGGCAAGGCCAGCAGCTAGCAGTTTGCCACCGGTCGCACCGTACAGGCAGGTATTTCCGATAATGGTCGAGTCCTGAGTTTTAAAATGGCTATTGCGTGGTGGTGCGATTACTACCTTGCCCCCCGCCATGCCTTTGCAGACATAGTCGTTGGCGTCTCCTTCCAGGTACATGTGAAGGCCACCAGCATTCCACACACCAAAACTTTGCCCGGCAGTACCGTTCAGCCGTAGCGTGATCGGATTTTCTTCCATACCGTGATCGCCGTGAATTCGTGCAATTTCGCCCGATAGCCGCGCGCCTATGGAACGGTTAATATTTTTTACTGCGTATTCGAATTCCCCGCCCGAACTTTGCTGGATCGCCGGAAGACAGTCGACCACCATTTGTTCGGCCAGTTCACCCTTGTCGAAAGGATTGTTGCGTTCTTGCAAGCAATATCGAGGCAAGTCTGGATCGAGCCCACCATCGAAAAGAATCGGTTCGAGGTTCAGATTTCGCTGCCGTGGCGTATTGCCCTCGATCGCTTCGAGCAGTTCTGTTTTACCGATTAAGTCTTCGAGTTTTTTCACACCGAGCGACGCGAGTATTTCACGAACTTCCTGCGCAATGAATCGAAAGTAGTTTTTCACTTTTTCGACATCGCCGGTGAAGTGCAACTTACGTAGCACTTCGTTTTGGGTTGCGACGCCGGTAGCGCAGTTGTTCAAATGGCAAATTCGTAAATATTTGCAACCCATCGCCACCATCGGGCCAGTACCAAAGCCAAAACTTTCGGCGCCGAGTATCGCAGCCTTTATCACGTCGAGGCCGGTTTTCAGGCCACCATCGGTCTGGATGCGCACTTTTTCGCGCAGGCCATTGGCACGCAAGACCTGATGCGTTTCGGTCAGGCCCAATTCCCAGGGGGAACCTGCATATTTAACCGAGGTAAGCGGGCTTGCACCGGTACCGCCGTCGTAACCGGCAATCGTAATCAGGTCGGCGTAGGCCTTGACAACGCCGGCCGCGATGGTGCCAACCCCGGCTACGGCTACGAGTTTAACCGATACCAGCGCCTGAGGATTGACTTGTTTCAGGTCGAAAATTAACTGCGCGAGATCTTCAATCGAGTATATATCGTGGTGCGGTGGTGGCGAAATCAGCGTAACGCCAGGCTTGGAATTTCGCAGCATCGCTATTAAATCATTCACCTTTTTACCGGGTAGTTGGCCACCCTCGCCTGGCTTGGCGCCCTGAGCTATCTTGATTTGCAGCACTTCGGCATTCACCAGGTAATGTGGCGTGACGCCGAAACGCCCGGAGGCAACTTGTTTTATCTTCGATACCCGGTCTGTATTGTAGCGCGCCGGGTCTTCGCCACCTTCGCCCGAATTGGACCGCCCGCCCAGTTGGTTCATTGCCTGAGCCAGGGTCTCGTGCGCTTCGGGTGAGAGTGCACCGAGTGACATTCCGGCCGAATCGAAACGTAATAATATTTTTTCCATCGGTTCGACCTGTTCTATATCAATGGCTTGTTGAGGCTTTAGTCGTAACAGGTCGCGCAAGGCGACTACAGGGCGATTATTGACTATGCTGGAATAGGCTTTCCAGTCTTCGTAGCGACCACTTTCGACCGCTTTTTGCAGGCTGTACACCACGTCCGGGTTGTAGGCATGGTACTCGCCGTCGTGAATATATTTGAGCAATCCGCCCTGGTCGGTATGTTTGCGTGGATTCCAGGCAATCTTGTTGATTGCCTTTTGGTCGTCTTCAATGTCGTCAAAATTAATCCCATCGATGCGGGAGGTGGTTCCGTGGAAACACAGGTCGACTACCTCTCGATGCATGCCTACAATTTCAAACAACTGTGCACCTCGATAGCTGGACATCGTGGATATCCCCATTTTCGAGATGATCTTATACAGGCCTTTATTGATCCCGCGCCGGTAATTAGACCCGGTATTAGGGCATTGGAGGTCGGGCAATTCACCCGTTCGGGTCATGCCGACGATACTCGCGTATGCCAGGTAAGGGTAGATTGCAGTGGCACCGAATCCTAGTAGCACAGCCATATGGTGGGGATCCCTGGCTGTACCCGTTTCGACTACGATGTTGGTGTCGCATCGACCGCCGGTATAGCACAGGCGCCGATGCACTGCGCCGGTCGCCAGCGCTGCATGGATCAGCAGTTGATGTTGCGGTATGCCCTTGTCAGTCAGCAGCAGAATCACTATTCCACGCCGCGCTGCGCGCTCGGCCTGGTCGGCAATATCGACGATAGCCTCTCTTAAACTGAATTTTTCGGGGTCGTAGCCGAGAGATATAGATTTGTTAGGATAGCCTTTGTCATGCCAGCTCAACAGGTCGACGAATTTTTGTTCAGATAAGATCGGTGAACTGACGGTCAGGCGATCTGCATGTTCGGCCCTTTCGTTAAACAGGTTATGCTCGCGCCCGAAGCATGTTTCGAGCGACATCACAATTTTTTCACGCAATGGATCGATAGGTGGATTGGTTACCTGGGCAAAGTGTTGTCTGAAATTATCGTACAGGGAGCGCCTATGCAGGGATAACACCGGTAAAGGCGTATCGTCACCCATCGACCCGGTCGCTTCCTGTGAATCCTGGGCCAACACCCTGAGTATTTGATCGCGCTCCTCGAAACTAACCTGAAACTGCTTTTCCAGTCGGTTAAGGGTTTCCTTATTCATCGCCAACGCCGAGAAGGGTGAATGTGCGGGATTGGCACTGAGGCGCTTGAGCCTGTCGCGTAGCCACATCTCGTAGGGATGTCGTTCCTGTAACATTTTGTCGATGTCTTCGGACATCAGCAACCTACTGGTCTCGGTATCTACCGCAATCATTTCACCGGGCTTCAAACGTCCCTTGGCGATCACGTCTTCGGGCAGATAATCCCAGATCCCGATTTCCGACCCGAGGGTAATATGCCTATCTTTGGTCATCACCCAGCGCGCCGGGCGTAAACCATTCCTGTCCATCACGCAGCAGGCGTAGCGACCTTCGGTCAATACGATGCCAGCCGGGCCATCCCAGGGCTCCATATGCATGGAATTGTATTCGTAAAACGCGCGCAGCGCTGGATCCATGTGGTCGATATTTTGCCAGGCTGGCGGTATCAGCAGGCGCATCGCCCTGAATAAATCCATGCCGCCACTGAGCAGAAAATCGAGCATATTATCCATCGAACTCGAGTCGGAACCAGACATGTTGACCAGTGGCTTTATCGCTTCCACATCGGGTAATAATTCAGATTTAAACTTGTACGCACGCGCATTGGCCCAGTTTCGATTACCCTGGATGGTATTAATTTCACCGTTGTGCGCGAGGTAACGAAACGGTTGCGCGAGGCGCCACTGGGGCCAGGTATTGGTAGAAAAACGCTGATGGAATACGCAAATGGCACTTTCCATCGATTCGTCGTTTAAATCCGGATAGAAAACCGGCAGGTATTCCGGCATCACCAGCCCCTTGTAGGAGAGTACCGTGGACGACATGCTGGTGATGTAGTAATAGTCGTTGACGCGCTCATTTTCGTGCGCTTCATGCGCCTTGCTGATCGCGCGCCGAGCGAGATACAATGAGCGCTCGAATTCGGCTAATGTCATTCCTTCGGGGGCGTTGATATAAGCCTGGAAGATAGCTGGTCTCGATTTTAATGCTTCTTCGCCGCAGGCGGAAGGGTCGGTAGGCACTTCACGCCAACCAGCAAATTGCAGTCCCTGGTCGGCGATCTTTTGTTCGGTGATAGATTGAGATATCTCCGTTTCACCCTCGTGAGGCGACACGAAAATAGTCCCCACTGCGTACTGTTCGGCACAGATTATTCCAAGCTCGGCCGCCTTGCCGCGCAAAAACGAATCGGGTTTTTTAAGCAATATGCCGCACCCGTCGCCCGATTTTCCGTCGGCTGCCACCGCGCCTCGGTGGGTGAGTCTGCCCAAAGCACCAATCGAGGTTTTGATCAGCCAGTGGCTTGGCATGTCGTCAATATTAGCGATTAGTCCAAAGCCACAGCTATCTTTTTCGAAACCTGGTTGGTATAAACCTTTGAGTTTAGTCTGTGTGCTCATATCGATACCGGTTTAGACCTGTTATCAGGTAATAAGCCATGAAGTGAAATTCCAGTGTTGACCGCGGCCAGACAAGCTATTTTACAAATCCCCCCAGCCCCTGGATAAAAGGGCTAAATATTATACCCGTCTCGATTGCCACTGTTCAATTAATTGCGGCAGAAGTTGAAATCCTGGAATAAGATAGAAATATTGCACCACCAGGGTGCAGTTAACTATTATTGATCGTCTGCTCGAGTAATTTCGGGTCATAGTCAGTTGTCACAAACGCCTCGCCCAGGTTTTTGAGCAATACCAGCTTAATTGTACCATCGACGTTTTTCTTGTCGATCGCCATCGCGTTTACATACTGATCGAAGGTCATATCCGTTGGAGCTTTCACCGGAAGCGACGATTTTTCGAGCAATGCTATGGTCTGCTGTTTCACGCTTTGATCGATCCAACGATGGCGCTCAGACAGATCTGCTGCCATCACCAGGCCAGCGGCAACAGCCTCGCCATGCAGCCAGTTGCCGTAACCCATCGTAGTTTCAATCGCGTGGCCGAAGCTGTGGCCAAGATTGAGGATGGCGCGAATTCCGGCCTCGCGCTCGTCGATAGAGACAATTTCGGCCTTGCAGTTACAGGATATCTGAATGGCCTCGGACAATGCCTCTTTGTCGCGATCCTTCAGCTTTTGAATATTTTGCTCCAGCCATTGAAAAAATTTTGCATCCCGAATCAAGCCATATTTGATCACTTCGGCTAGACCTGCACTCAGTTCTCGATCGGACAGAGTATCGAGAGTCGACGTGTCGGCAAGCACGCATTGTGGCTGGTAAAAGGTCCCGATCATATTTTTTCCGAGCACATGATTGACGCCGGTTTTTCCACCCACCGACGAATCGACCTGCGATAAAAGGGTGGTAGGTATCTGAATATAATTAACTCCGCGCTGGTATATGCTCGCGGCAAAACCGGTAATATCGCCTACTACCCCGCCCCCAAGGGCTATCAGGGTAGTTTGCCGGTCGTGCTTTTGTTGCAACAACCTGTCGATGATTATTCCGACCGAGGCAATTGTTTTGTATTGCTCGCCATCGTCAAGAAGCAGGTTATCGTGGCGGATATTGTGGGCATCCAGCGACTTCTGCACCGATGCGAGGTATAGCGGTGCTACGGTGGTATTGGAAATGATCAATGCCGTTTGACCATCGACGTGCCTGCCTAATAAATCGGCCTCGCCTAGCAGGCCATCGCCGATATAAATGGGATAACTTCGATCGCCGAGCTCGACTTTAAGCGTATGGGTAAGCGGCATAATTTTCTCGCTGATCCTATTTCAGATGTTCGGGTAACTGGCTAATAATATCAGCAGCCAGTTTGCGCGCCACTCTGCGGTCGGTTTTTATCGCAAGATCTGCGAGGTCGAGATAAATGGGTCGACGTTCTACCAACAGTTGTTCGAGACGTTGTAGCGGGTTATCCGTTTGCAGCAAGGGCCTTTTTTTATCGCGTCTTAGCCTGTACATCTGCTGAATTGCCGATGTGTCGAGAAAAATAATATAACCTTTGGATTTTAGCAGAGCCTGGTTTCTCTTGCTTACCACCGACCCGCCACCGGTAGCGATGACCTGATTAGTCTGACTGAGCAAATCTTTCAGCGCTTTTGATTCCCGCTCCCTGAATCCGTCTTCGCCTTCGATGTCAAAGATCCGAGCGATATCGACGCCGGTTTTTTCCTCGATAAAGTGATCGCTATCCTGAAAATCCCGATTCAGATTTTTAGCCAGGATTTTGCCGATGGTAGATTTGCCCGACCCCATAGGCCCGATCAATATTATATTTTGCGATTTCACCGCGATATGATACTTGAAACGCCTTTAATAAATCAGGCTAAGCACGGATAATACCCCGACCTCGTGAATAAAGAGCTGTTGTGCGTTCGGGAAACCTGCTTGAAATAAAAAAAAGGGCAGCCGCTGGACTGCCCCAAAAGGTCATGCTGAGGAGGACTTAACGTAAGTCGAAACTCGTACCCTGTAGTATTTTCGGAGTAACGAATATTAATAGTTCAGATCGGTCGTCTATTTCTATGGTAGATCTAAACAGTCTGCCGATAACAGGCAAATTACTAAAGAACGGCACTCTGGATACCTGGGTTGATTTAACCGTTTCATAGATGCCGCCGAGAACCACGGTTTGTCCATTGTCGACGAGTATCTGTGATTGCACTTCGCGGGTATCGATAGAGGGTGCGGATAGGCCAAATCCGAATGACACTGTTTCGCCCACCGCATCCTTGTGAACCTCAATATCCATAATTATCCGGTCGTCCGGCGTTATTTGTGGCGTTACTTCCAGTGAGAGCACTGCTTTTCTAAATTTTAGCGTAGCCGTGCCGTCGTCCACTGTCAGATATGGAATTTCGACACCCTGTTCTATCCGGGCTGTATGCGAATCGGCGGTAATAATACGGGGACTGGATATTACTTCGCCGCGACCTTCTATCTGTGCTGCGGACAGTTCCATTTGGAGCAGCATACCTAATGGTAGTTTAGTCAGTGCCAGTGCGAATGTGCCTGCTGGATTTTGTACCGGTAAATTCACATTGAGGCCGTCGGACACCAGTATGGTATTTAAGTTTATCAAGTCAGAGGTGCCGTTTAAGTTGCCTGCGCTCGCACCTCCGCTGGCTGTTGGAGCGAGTGCATCAATGTTGGTAGCGCTTACGCCGAATCGGACGCCGAGCTCTTTACTAAAGTCATCGTTTGCAATGACGACGCGGGTCTCGATCAAAACCTGACGAATCGGGATATCCAGCTCTGAGAGCAGGCGACGCACATTGACCAGACTATCATTGGTGTCTTTTATCAATAGTGTGTTGGTTCTGGTATCGACACTGACCGAACCACGAGGGGACAGGATGGCATTATCTTTCTGGTTTAATAAATCAGCCATTTCCTTGGCCTTGGCATAGTTCACCTTGATAAATTCGGTGCGGAGGGGTTCTAGTTCCTCGACTTGCCTGCGCGATTCGAGTTCAAGCTTTTCTCGCGCCGCGATTTCATCTGTAGGAGCAATTAATATAACATTGCCGGACCTTCGTTGGGCCAAACCTTTGGTTTTCAGGATGATATCCATGGCCTGATCCCAGGGAACGTTCTTAAGACGAAGGGTTAAATTTCCCACGACTGAGTCACTAACCACAAGATTAAGGCCGGTGAAATCGGCGAGTAACTGCAATACTGAACGAACTTCGATATCCTGGAAATTAAGCGATAGTCGATCGCCGGTAAATCCAAACTTGGTCTTCTTTCGGGTCTCTTCCTCTTCCTTAGAAATGGGTGCTATTTCTATCGTAAAAATTCTGTCGGTTTGATAAGCTAAATGTTCGAAATCCCCCTTAGATGCAATAGTCATCCTGATATTGGCCCCATCCTGGATGGTATCGATATGGGTAATTGGTGTTGCGAAATCCCTGACATCCATGCGTCGCTGCAATACTTTGGGGAGCTGGGAACCGATCAATTCTACATATATGTTGTTATTTTCGCGCCAGACATCGCTGCTGATAGAGGGGCTGGTTAGGTTAATAATGATGCGACCTTCGCCATTCGGACCGCGTTGAAAGTCGATATTGGTGACGCCTTTGGCAATGGTGCCAGCCGAACTGCTTATGGATGCTTTACTGATCGATGTGTCAGCGGTTCTAGTGGAAGCAATTGCTTCCTGCGCTGAGCCCGCCAGTGTCAGTATTACCTGATTGCCCTGCACCTGCGTTACGTAATCAGTTTTTTGGGTAAGATTCAGCACCACGCGGGTTCGACCTTTTGCATAAGCAGAAATTATACTTTGCACATTACCTATGCCAACCTGAAGATTTCTCTGTTCCAATTTATTTTCAGTATCGGCGAAGTCGAGAGCGATTCGTGCAGGCTGATCAATAGTGAAAGCGCGCGGTTTAATCGCCGGCTGGTCAAAAGTGAACACGATCTGTACTGCGTTTCCAGTCATTACCGAAAAATCGAGTCCGATTAATTCTCTGGCATTTGCGTTACCAAAGCCTGTTACAAGCAGGATAATTCCGACTAGCGAGTGATGAAAAATTCCTTTTTTCGTAATTCTTTGGTTGGTTAAGTTCATGGATGATTTCCCTCGCTATTGGATAAGCGCTACGGCTGAAGACCGCTCGATGTAATTGCCTAGTCCGTCTGGTACAATTTCGGTCAGCTCGATAAGATCATCGGTCACCGAAATAATGCGGCCGTGGTTTTGGCCCATATACTGGCCTTCCAGTACGCGATGTATGGTGTTATCGGGCGCAAATATCAAACCCCACTTGATACCATCCTTGGTTACAGTGCCTTTTAAGCGAAGCGTATCCAGAGGAAAGTCTTCCAGCGGTTCGCGCACTCGATCGATATTCGGTCTCGGTCCCGCTGTAAGTAGTCCTATTTCTTCGGGAAGTTGCTCTGGACGCCTGAAATCTACTGACTTGAATGGGTCGCGTAAATCATGCGAATTGTATTCAAAATTTTGATAGGGTTGAAATTCCGGAATGGGCGTAATTCTACCTGGGGGCTGTGCTTTGATTTGCGTGACGAACTGTTGCAAATCCTGCAGTCCTGGATTACAGGCGGACAGTAACCCTGCTGTCACAATTGTCAGGCTCAGTTTGATGTATTTAGTTGGCAAACCTGTCATTGCTCGTCTTCCTGAAGGTAACGATAGGTTTTAGCTGTAGCAGACATTTGTAATCTGCCTTGTTCTACCTCTTTATTTCCCGATATTTTCAAAGGTTCGATTTTAAGGTTGCTGATAGTTACAATTCGAGGCAGGGCCGCGATGCCACTGATAAAGCTTGCCATTTGATGAAATGAACCAATCACTTCGAGTGTTATTGGCAATTCTGCGTAGAAACCTTTCTTTTCCTCGGCACTTGGCTTGAATTTTAGTATTTCCAGACCGCTAGCGAGACCGGTTTGTGAGACGTCAACGAGTAGAGACTCGACATCTGTCTTCTCCGGTAATTGCCTGAGCAAGGCACCAAATGAAGCCCGCATTTCGGCTAGTTGCTCCTTGTAGAGCTGCAGTTTTGCCGCCTGGCCAGCCTTCACTTTGAATTCAGATTTAATTTCAATTTCTTTTTTCTCATGACGGTCAAGTTGCGTAAGCTGGTCTATGGTCAGAAAGTGAAATCCTGCGTAAATAATAGCCACGAAAAGTATAGAAATGACACTCATTCGCACTGAAAGCGGGGCGCTGCCGATATTGTCTGGCTCCAGGTGGCCTTGTAGCTCTTCTAAATTCATTACTGAATTCCCCCGTCATCGTCATCGTCATCGCCACTTGCATTGGGTGAAGTCTGTTTAACGGTCAGGATAAAAGTGCTGATACGATTTACTTTAATATCTTCAACTTCGATTATCGACAGGATCGGCTCCTTTAGCCATTCTGATTTATCGAGATTTCGCATATAGGTAGAAACCCGCGCGTTCGACTCGGCTTCCCCGGTCACCAACAGATTGGTTCCAGTCTGTTCCAGGGTTTTCAGGAATACGCCGTTGGGCACGGTGGCAACTATTTCGGTAAATAAATGCACGATCGATGGGCGACTGCTCTGTAAATCCTGGATTACTTCCATTCTTTCCAGCAGGCTACGGCGAACTTTCTTCAAGTCGCTGATTTCGGCGATTTGCTTGTCCAGTTTGCTGATTTCATCGTTGATAAATTTGTTACGAGATAGCTGGTAATCGATCTTGGCGTTCATTTGGAAATAAACCAGCCCGACGATTGCGCCTGCCAGGAGAGCCATCAGGAATAAACTGAATCCGAAAGCCTGCTTCTTTTCCTGGCGGGCCCATTCTCGATGCGGAAGTAAATTAATTCTGGTCATTGGTATTCGGCTCCCCGGATAGCCAATCCCGCAGCGATCAGGAAGGATGGGGCATCAGCAGCCAAATTAGACTTGTTAACCTTTGACGAGGATGACATATCGGCAAATGGATTAGCAATTGTAGTGGGTACTCCAATATGTGATTCCACCAGTTCTGCCAGGTTGGGCAGGCACGACGTGCCCCCACCTAATACCAGGTGATCGATATCGCCGTGAGTACCACCGGCAGAATAATAGAACTGTAAAAACCGGCTAACCTGCTGCGCAGTCGTTTCCTTAAATGGTTCGAGCACTTCGGGTTCGTAATTATCTGGCAGGCCACCCTGCCTTTTCGCCAGCCCTGCTTCATCGTAGGAAAGGCCGTAGCGGCGCATGATTTCCTCGGTTAACTGTTTGCCACCAAAATTCTGTTCGCGCGTATAAATTAGCTCGTGATTATAGATAACACTGAGGCTAGTCATGGTGGCGCCCATATCTATAATGGCTATAGTCTTCTCCATTCCTTCATCAGGCATATGTGAGGCAAAGGCTGAAAATACTGTTTCCATGGTGTAGGCTTCGATGTCGACTATTTTTGCGCTCAATCCGGCGAGTTCGACGGCCGCAACGCGCGCGTCAACATTTTCACTGCGGCAGGCTGCAAGCAAAACATCAACGGTTTCGGGATTATCTTCTGTTACGCCCAGAACCTGGAAGTCGAGGTTAACCTCTTCCAGCGGGTAGGGGATGTACTGGTCGGCCTCAAGTTGAATCTGTCCTTCCATCTCATCTTCGGACAATATCGCAGGCATGGTTATTTTTTTAGTGATCACCGCAGAACCGGCCACTGCGATTGCGACATTTTTCGATTTTATTTTTGACTTGTTGAGCGCACGCCTTACACTCTCACCCACCGCTTCGACTTCAACGATGTTTTTGTCGACCACTGCGTTGGCAGGCAAAGGCTCGACGCCAATACCTTCGATTCGGTAACTGGAACCAGTCTTGCTGAGTTCCATAATCTTCACAGATGTGGAACTAATGTCTAAGCCGACCAGTGGTGGTTTTTTTCGTGATAAAAACACAGGGTTCCCTCGTCATGCGCCTATGTCGGTCAATCTAAAATTATAAATTACATTAAGACCTGATTGTAAGTATATAAAATGATAAATAATTCTATTTCTTCAATGTACGAGTCTAGTGCAAGAATGTACACTTGTCGATACTTTTTCATGTATTTGATTATAAATACCTTATAACCCTATGATAAAACTGGTAAAAGTACTCTCCTGGTTGTTTGCAATCGGGTCAATTCTGCTTTTTGCCGGGGTATTCTATATCTACAGTGTATTGCTGCCTGGGCTACCCTCTATTGAATATCTGGAAGATGCACAATTGCAGGTTCCGCTTAGAGTTTACGATAAAAATGATTTATTACTGGCCGAATTTGGTGAGCATCGGCGCATTCCAGTTCTGTTCGAGGATATCCCGAGGCCTATTATCGATGCGCTGGTCGCGGTTGAAGACGATCAGTTCTGGAGCCATGTCGGTGTGGATCCGGTGGCATTGGTTGCCGCTGCCTACGAACTGGTGACCACAGGCCGGAAGACGCGTGGTGGAAGTACGATAACCATGCAGGTGGCCCGCAATTTTTTCCTCAGCGCCGAACAAACCTATACACGCAAGTTCAACGAGATTTTGCTGGCATTAAAAATTGAACGTGAATTGAGCAAGGAAAAGATTCTCGAGTTATATATGAACAAGGTATATCTGGGGCATCGGGCCTACGGAATCGTTGCTGCTTCACAGATTTATTACGACAAACCTCCAGAAGAATTGACCCTGGCGCAGGTGGCGATGATCGCCGGGCTGCCCAAGGCGCCGTCGAAATACAACCCAATCGTCAATCCGGAACGAGCGTTAATCAGACGCGACCACATCCTGGGCCGCATGAAAATTTTAGGTTATATCAATGACGAAGAATACGACCTGGCCCGTATCGAACCTGTCACTGCCGAGTTACATGCTACTCGCACTGTCGCCGATGCCCAGTATGTCGCTGAACAGGTTCGAGCGGAATTATTCGAACAGTATGGCGATGAAGTCTATAAAATCGGATTAAAAGTTTTTACCTCTATCGATGGGGAGCTTCAGATTGCGGCCAATCGCGCCTTACGTCGGGCTCTGCTAGATTACAGTCGGAGGCACGGTTATCGGGGTGTAGCGGGTTCGATCGACCTGACCAGCGTGATAGAGGATCCCTTTGATGAGGAATTGGTGAGCGATGAGCGAATAGGAGGTTTGAGAAAAGGCGTCGTCATTTCGATTGAAGAAGACCCGATAAAGGATGAAGATCTACCCACCAGTGAAGAAGCATCTAGCTCTGAAAACCCACCACTGAGCAAAGAATTTGCAACAGTATTAATTTCTAATTACGAAACTATTGAATTGAGATTTGCCGGGGGCGTGGACTGGGCCGCAGAATTCATTGAAACCGACAAGATCGGCGAAATGCCCAGTAGCATGTCTGATGTATTGGCTGTGGGTGATGTCATCTGGCTCGAGCGACGCGATGAACAGTGGCTACTGGCCGACGTACCAAAAGTAGAAGGTGCTATTGTATCGATGAACTCATCCGATGGCGCGATACAGGTGCTTGTGGGTGGCTTCGACTATTTCAAGAATAAATTTAATCGGGCGACTCAGGCAAAGAGGCAACCCGGCTCCAATTTCAAACCGTTTATCTACTCGGCAGCCCTGGAGAGTGGGTTTACCGCAGCTTCTATCATCAACGACGCACCAGTGGTTTTTGACGATGATTCCCTGGAAGCGACCTGGCGACCGGAAAATTATTCGGGGCGGTTTTTTGGACCTACTCGCCTGCGCGAAGCGCTGGTAAAGTCCAGAAACCTGGTGTCGATCCGAATACTGCAGGCGATCGGCCTGCGCTTCGCTACTCGATACTTACAGCGGTTTGGATTTGAACGGAAGGATATGCCTTACGATCTCTCGCTCGCTTTAGGCAGTGGCACATTTTCGCCGTTAGAAATTGTCAGGGCTTATTCGGTATTTTCCAATGGTGGATATCTGGTGACCCCCTATATCATCAACCGTATTGAATCGGGCAATGGAGAGACTATATTCCTGCACAAGCCGCTGACCGTCTGCCAGGGTTGTGAATTGGAATCGTTGGAGCAACTGAAAACGCAAGAAGCAGCCGGAGACGAAGAGCCAGAAACCATCGAAGTTGAAATTATTGAAGTAAATAAAGAAAGTCTAGTGAACGTTGCACTCGAGGAGGTCGAGCTGGCCTCTAGCGAAACGGAAATTGAACCCATTCGATATGCACCACGAGTCATTTCTGATCGAAATGCCTTCATCATGCGTTCGATGATGCGCGAGGTCGTGCAGCGAGGCACCGCTGTACGAGCCAAGGCATTAGGGCGAGCCGATATCGGCGGCAAGACAGGAACCACCAATGATCAGGTTGATGCCTGGTTTAGTGGATTTAACGATCAGATTATAACTAGTGCCTGGGTCGGATTCGATAACCAGCAATCACTGGGCCGTCGGGAAACCGGTGGTCGAGCCGCCTTGCCAGTGTGGCTTGAATATATGAAAGTTGCACTCGATGGCAGACCTGAAAATCTGGAAGAACAACCCGAAGGTCTTGTTTCGATCAGAATCGATACGAAGACCGGCAAACGAGCTGATCAGGATAGCATCGACAGTCGGTTCGAAATATTCAGGGTAGAGTATGCGCCCGAAGAATTACTGATGACTCAATCGGGCGGTGGTTCGACCGAGCAGTTTACCGTTGGCATATCCGAAAACGAAGAAGAAATCGTCGAAGATATTTTTTAATTCGATCCGCCAATATCGAGTTATTCGCGAATATCACGTCCAAATTCGTGAACTGCATCGACCAGAATCTCCAGGCGTTCCGGATCGACGGTCTGGTGAATGCCGTGTCCCAGGTTAAACACATGGCCTGGACCGGGGCCAAAGCGGGAAATGACATCCCTGGCCGCCTCTCGAATGGTTTCCGGCGATGCGTATAGCAGGCAGGGATCGAGATTTCCCTGTAATGCCACCCTGTCGCCAATGCGGCGTTTGGCCTCGTCAATATCGATCGTCCAGTCGAGGCCGACCGCGTCGCAGCCGCTGTCGGCGATTGATTCTATCCATTGCGCGCCCCCTTTAGTAAACAAGATCACCGGGATGGTTTGCCCCTCGTATTCACGTCTTAACCCGGATAAAATCTGGCGCATGTAGTCGAGAGAAAAACTGTGGTAGGTTTGTGGGGATAACACGCCACCCCAGGTATCAAAAATCATGACTGCCTGGGCGCCCGCCTCGATCTGAGCATTCAAATAAGCCACCACCGATTGCGCCAGGATATCTAACAGTCGGTGCAGGGCACCAGGGTTCTCATACATCATCCCCTTGACGTAGTGATAATCCTTCGAGCTACCCCCTTCGACAATATAGGTTGCGAGCGTCCAGGGGCTGCCGCTAAACCCTATCAGCGGTACTTTGCCGTCGAGCTCAGATCGGATCAGGCTAACCGTGTCGATAACGTAGCGCAATTTATCGGAGGGATCAGGTACGAACAGTTTTTCGATATCACTTTCGCTTCGCACTGGCCGTTCAATTTTCGGCCCTTCGCCCTCCCCAAAACTCAAACCTAGTCCCATCGCGTCGGGTATCGTCAGGATATCCGAAAATATAATCGCGGCATCGAGATCGAAACGACGCAATGGTTGCAGCGTGACTTCGCAAGCGAGCTCCCTGTTTTTGCATAGATCAAGAAATCCGCCGGCCTTTTTGCGTGTCTCCTGGTATTCGGGCAGGTATCGACCTGCCTGGCGCATGATCCACACCGGCGTAGTATCGGTAGGCTGGCGCAGGAGTGCCTTTATCAAACGATCGTTTTTTAATTGAGGAAAGCTAATGTTTATACCTCCAGGTAATCCAGAATACCTTCTGCGGCTTTTCTACCTTCGTATATTGCAGTCACCACCAGGTCAGATCCCCGTACCATGTCACCACCGGCGAAAATCTTCGCGTTTGAAGTTTGAAAAGGCAGGTCACCTTGTTCAGGTGCCACAACCTTGCCGGACTCGTCAATGGTAATCTGATTCGACGAGAACCATTCTGCCGGGTCGGGACGAAATCCAAATGCGATGACGACCGAGTCGGCCGCAAGAATTTCTTCAGATCCTGGAATGACTTCGGGTCGTCGGCGCCCCTGGCGATCTGGATCGCCTAGTCGAGTCGATACCAGTTTCACGCCTTCTACAACGGAATCTCCGACAATTTCTATCGGTTGGCGGTTAAATAAGAACTGTATGCCTTCTTCCTTAGAATTGGTCACTTCGCGCATCGATCCGGGCATATTGGCCTGATCGCGACGATAGGCGCAGGTGACACTATTCGCACCCTGACGAATCGCTGTTCGGTTGCAATCCATCGCGGTATCGCCACCGCCGAGTACCACAACGTTTTTGCCCTTAAAATCAATAAAATCGGGTCTTGATTTGGTGCCGAAATCGATTTCGTGGTGGATATGCGCAATCAGGTAGGGCAAAGCCTCGAACACACCCTTCTTGTTTTCTCCGGGGAAGTTACCCTTCATATAGGTATAGGTGCCCATTCCCAGAAATACAGCATCATTGGATTCGACTAACGCCTCGAATTTGATGTCTTTGCCTATCTCGGTATTGAGACGGAATTCCACCCCCATATCTTCAAACATTTTACGCCGGCGCGTGACCACTTTCTTTTCGAGCTTGAACGACGGTATGCCGAAGGTCAGTAAGCCGCCTATTTCCGGATAGCGGTCGTATATCACTGCTTTAACACCGTTGCGTGTGAGCACATCAGCGCAGGAAATGCCGGCGGGTCCTGCACCGATCACTGCAACCTTTTTGCCGCTATCGATTACGCCTGAGAGATCAGGTGACCAGCCTTGTTCCAGCGCCGTATCGGTGATGTATTTTTCTACCTCACCAATAGTGACTGCGCCAAAGCCGGTATTCAGAGTACAGGCACCCTCACAGAGTCTATCCTGCGGGCATACGCGCCCGCATACTTCCGGCAGGCTATTGGTTTTATGCGACATTTCGACGGCTTCGATCAGGTTGCCCTCTGCGACTAACTTCAACCAGTTAGGAATATAGTTGTGTACTGGGCACTTCCATTCGCAGTAGGGGTTGCCGCACTCAATGCACCGTTCGGACTGGTCAGCTGCTTCCTGCTGGCCGAATTCGACATAGATTTCGGTGAATTCTTTTACCCGGGTGAGGGCTGGTTTTTTCGCTGGATCAGTGCGCTGTACGTCCAGGAACTGGAAAACGTTAGGCATTTTAAACTAGGAAAGCTTGGATTTGACGAGTTGGCTGACTTTGCTCATATCGGCGCGACCCTGGAACCGAGGTTTGAGAAAAGCCATGACCTTGCCCATATCCTTGATCGACTCTGCACCCGTGCTGTCGATTGCCTGATCCATGATTTCGGCTATTTCTGTGTCCGAGAGTGCTTCGGGTAGATATTCTTTAATTATTTCTAATTCGGCGACTTCGATCGCGACGAGATCGTCTCGCCCGGCGCTGGAGAATTGCTCGATCGATTCACGACGTTGTTTGGTCATTTTATCTAGCACGCTGATAACACGTGCATCGTCGAGTTCGATTCTTTCATCAATCTCGATTTGATTGATTGCAGCTAGCATTAGCCGAATCACTAGCAGCCTGGCCTTCTCGCCGCTTTTCATCGACGACTTCATGTCGGACTGGAGCCGGGGCTTGAGAGAGCCTTCTGACATTTCTGGAAGGGCCTTTAGTAAAGGCGTCTGCGGGTGCCGAAATCTTTAGAAATACGTTTGTAATTGCGTTTAACTGCGGCAGCCGATTTGCGCTTGCGTACCGAGGTCGGTTTTTCGTAATGTTGTCTACGGCGCGTCTCGGTCAACACGCCTGCTTTTTCGCACGACCTTTTAAAACGGCGTAAAGCGAAATCAAATGGTTCGTTGTCCTTTACTTTAACTGATGGCATATTAAAAATAGTCCGGATTGGTTGAGTATCTGGCCGCGGTAATCCGCTACGCCATTTAAGGCTGGACAATTATAAGGAGGCAATATCAAATATCAATTGCCAAACACAATTAAATTGTTTTTTAAACACTGAATTATGAAGGTATTGGGACTAGAAAGCTCGTGTGACGAGACCGGGATAGCGATATTTGATACCAACACGGGTCAAATGCAGCAAAGGCTGTATTCCCAGATCGAAAGGCATCGCGAATTCGGCGGTGTGGTTCCAGAGTTGGCGTCGCGGGATCACGTGGCAAAGGCGGCACCGATGATCAGCGAGTTATTATCCGAAATTGGCGGCATTGGGGAACTGGACGCGATTGCTTATACGCGTGGTCCAGGGTTGATCGGCGCATTGATGGTCGGTGCCAGTATTGCGCGCGGGCTTGCCTGGGCACTGGAAAAACCGGTACTCGGTATTCACCATATGGAAGGTCACTTACTGGCGCCGATGCTAGAGGATAACGCGCCTGAATTTCCGTTTGTAGCTTTGCTGGTTTCGGGAGGTCATACTATGCTGGTCGATGTGAGTGGCCTGGGCCAGTACCGGATTCTCGGCGAGACGCTCGACGATGCGGTTGGCGAGGCCTTCGATAAAACCGCCAGGTTACTCGACTTGCCCTATCCAGGCGGTCCTAAGCTAGCCGCGCTGGCCGATACCGTAGAAGCCTCTCGATTTCAATTTCCCAGGCCGATGACCAATCGACCAGGGCTCGATTTCAGTTTTAGTGGCCTGAAAACTGCTGCGCTTAATATTATCCAGCAGCATAGTCCATTAGACGAAACCCTGCGCACCGAAATTGCCTTCGCATTCCAGCACGCGGTAGTCGATACCCTGCGCATTAAGTGCGCCCGGGCAATGGACCAGACCGGACACTCACGCCTGGTGGTCGCTGGCGGGGTGGGTGCTAACCGGCGGTTGCGCCAGGTACTGAAACGACTGGCGCAGGAACGTGGCACCCAGGTATTTTTTCCGGCACCAGAGTACTGTACCGATAACGGTGCGATGATTGCCTATGCGGGCGCACTTCGGCTGATGGCTGGCGAGCACGATGAAAATGTGTATGACGTATTGCCCAGATGGTCGTTAGAAGAGCTGGGGGATGTAGCGAACCAGGGAGTCTCCGATTAAGCCTGGGCAATTCCCAGGCTTCCCATCCCGGACATTTCATAAATATACTCACGCCCTTGCTAGTCCATTGTTCCCTCAGGAGATTTTTCTCAGTCGGCCGGATCCATTGGTCCGCCAAAAGTAGGCGCTCTGAAGCGACACTTCTTCGGAAAA
>JADFJT010000138.1 GCA_022566015.1 Pseudomonadota bacterium
CACTTACCCTTATTACGTTCCATGATGGGTGGATTTTTTCCAACATTCTGGTTGATCGTTATTTCCACGCAATCGTCGACTTCGAAATGCCTGCTTTCGCTATACAGTACCATTTCGCTGCCATCGAGCATTTTGACTTCGTAGCGAATGGGTATTTCAGATTTTTTGCCAGACCCGGAGGGCGAAAACAAAAATCCCAGCCCTAAGGAGATTCTGCCACCACTGAAAATACTGGCGTAGATGCTGGTATTGACCCGGGTATCGCCGTTCTCGATTTCTTCGATCGGCACCTCTTCCTTTTCGACTATGACCCCGATTTTTTGTACGACTTCAGGTAGGGAATTGGGGCTGGCATTCTTTGAACCACAGCCTGTAATGAGTATGGCTACAACCAGCAGGACCAGATATCGCATCGACACAAACCTCAAATTATCATGAATCTTGTTGCAAATCTTCGATCACGGCCTTGAGAAATCGTGCCGCTTCACCGCCGGTGACCGCGCGATGATCGAAGGTGAGTGCGAGCGGCAGTATGTGTCGGATCACGGCCTGACCATCGCGTGCCACCACTTCGTCGCGTGATTTACCGGCTCCGAGAATGGCTACGGTAGGCGGCAATACCATCGGAGAAGCATAGCGACCGCCGATCGCACCGTAATTGGATAGTGTAATACTATTCCCGCGCAATTCTGCCGGTTTTATTGATCGATTTTTTATTTTTTCCTTGAGCGCCAGCAGTCGATCCGCGATGCCTTGCTGATCATCTTCGTGAATATCCTTCATCACTGCGACAAACAACCCCTGCGGTGCATCGACCGCAATCCCGAGATGGATTCTTTCCAGCACGCGGCGGCCATTGGCATGACTATCGTACCAGGCGTTGAGCGAGGGTTCCGCCCTGCAACCGGCAACCAGAGCGTGAATCAGCGTTGGGGTAATGTCGGCACGGGACTGTAAGTGGGTAATATCAGCATCATCGACGATAGTAGCGGGGGCCACTTCGGCATGCGCCTGTGCCATATTGCGCGCCATCGCACGCCGTACGCCGCGTAAGGCCTCCATTTTTCCGTGGTCAGCCAGGATACGCGCCACGCGCCGCACATCGTCGCCCAGTATTAATCCATCGTGCCCACTCGGTGTTACCATCGACAGTTCGACTTCCATTCTGTTTGCCAATGCGCGCACCGCAGGCGTTGCTTTAACATTGCTAGCGCTGTGATGCAGGCCGACGGCCTGTTCTGGAATCACTTCTTCGGTTGATTCCATTTCACCCACCACGGTGCCGGCATCGACAAGCTCACCCTCATCTCCAAATGCGATCAGCGGTTTGCCGGTTTCGATTACGTCACCCGGTTTTCCAAACAGTCGATTCACACGGCCCGTGCGGGGCGCCGGAATATCGATAATTGCCTTGGCGGTTTCCATCGCTACCATTGCCTGCCCTTGCTCTATTTCATCGCCGGGTTTTACATACCATTCGACGATTTCCGCATCGGGTAAACCTTCACCGAGGTCTGGTAAGTTGAAAATTTTCATCGATACTCCATGCTTTGTTTGACTGCGTCTACGATTCGAATCACCCCCGGCAGGTAATCCTGTTCATAACGATAAAGCGGCATCACTGTATCAAACCCGGTGACCCGGATTACCGGGGCGAGTAGCGAAGCGATGCCTTCTCCGGCCAATTGGGCAGCGATTTCCGCTCCGACGCCAAAACTGCGCGCCGCTTCGTGGACGATCACACACCGCCCAGTGCGCGAAACCGAGTCGAGAATGGTATCGATATCGAGCGGCGAAATAGTGGCTACATCGATTACTTCGACATCGATTCCCTGTTGCGCGAGCTCGCTGGCTGCTTCCAGGGATTCCTTGATCGAGGCCCCCCAGCTCACCAGCGTGACATCGATACCGTCACGCAGGATAAAACAACTATCGAGTGGTAAGGCTTCGCCATTATTCTCGATTTCCTGCTTACCCAGTCGATATACTCGCTTCGGTTCAAGAAACACCACCGGGTCGGGGTCGCGAATAGCGGCCAGCAATAATCCGTAGGCCCGTGCGGGCGAGGATGGAATCACCACTCGAACACCCGGCATATGCGCAAAAATAGCCTCGGTGCTCTCGGAGTGATGTTCGGGTGCATGGATACCGCCCCCAAAGGGAGCGCGGATCACCATCGGGCAGGTCAGTCGGCCGCGCGTACGGTTACGCAGGCGCGCGGCATGGTTGATGATCTGGTCTATCGCCGGGTAGATAAATCCCATAAACTGAAGTTCGACCACCGGCTTCAAACCCTGGGCCGCCATACCTATGCCCATACCAACGATTACCGATTCGGCCAAAGGTGTATCGACCACCCGTCGGTCGCCAAATTCTTCGATCAGCCCATCCGTGGCGCGAAATACACCGCCGTTGACCCCGACGTCTTCGCCGAGTATCACTACTTCTTCATCGACCCTCATTTCATAGGCGAAGGCCTGATTAACCGCCTCTAGCAAGGTCTGCTCAGCCATGATGCTTTAGACCATCGAGCCATGCCTTTTTCTGCCGAACCAGGTCGGTAGTGGGTTTGGCAAACATGTAGTCGAAAAAATCTCCCGGCGCCTGGTCCGAGGTTGCCTGGTAAACCTCAATTGCCTGCTGCACCCGTTTGCCGCTGTCATCGTAGAGTGCCTTGTCATCCGCATCGCTCCACTGATATTCGTTTTGTAACAAGCGTTTAAAACGGATCAACGGCTCGATTGTGCGCGCTTCATCGTATTCCCGCTGATCGTGGTAACGCGATGCATCGTCGGCGGTCGTGTGGTCGCCAAGGCGATAGGTCAGAGCCTCAATCAATGTTGGCTGGTTGTCATGACGGGCACGTTCGAGTGCTTCGTCCAACACCTCAAACACCGCTATCGGATCATTCCCATCCACACGGATGCCTGTGATGCCAACGGCAAGGGCTTTATGCGCAATGGTCTGTGAGGCGGTTTGTTTGGCCAGCGGCACCGAAATTGCCCAGCGGTTATTATTTACCACGAATACCACCGGCAGGCTCATCGCCCCCGCGACGTTGATCGATTCGTAGAAATCACCCTTAGAAGTGGCACCATCACCACAGGTGGTCACCACGGCGCGACCCTCTGCGCGATACTTAATGGCGTAGGCGATACCGACCGCATGGCAGGATTGGGTAGCGATGGGTATGCACACCGGGAAATCCTGTGATTGATCCCGATATTTTTGACCGCGTTCGTCACCACCCCAGTAGAGCAGAATCTCCTCCATTAGCACACCGCGCTGAATTTGAGTCGCGACATCGCGATAATAGGGCACGAATACATCATCCTTACGCATTGCGACCCCGATACCAGCACCTATCGCCTCCTGCCCTTCGCAGGATGGATAAGTCCCCATCGCCCCGGTGCGCTGCAAATTGATCGCTTCGCGGTCGAACACTCGGGTTAAAACCATGATTTGATAAAGATCGATGAGTTGCTCGCGCTCACGGAGAGCCCCAGGCAATGGGCGCAGAAGGCGCCCCTCGGAATCGAGTGTCTCAACGGTTTCGATAGTAAATTCCGGAACCTGCATATTTCAACTCTCCTGATATACGACCAGACTTATCGCATTGGAACGGCCGAATTACGTTATAGTATTGAGTTCACTCATCTTAATAAGTTCGTACATTCTGTAGATTACCCTCGAGATGCAGGGCTGTGACTTCAATCCACCGAATCGCGGAAATACAATGACAGATCTGTTTCTATTCCCCTTGGTTCAGGAATCTAGGACCTGGCGAACTCGAGACCTTTGCTGATATTACCATCGAGGACCTCACGCATATCGTCGAGTAGCTTTTGCTCGTATTCGCTCAGCGACGGAATAGGCGGAATCGACTCGACGCCCTCTCTGCCCAGCTTCACCGGCTGCGCATGGAAGCTGCTGGTATCGTCGCCCGTCTGTACGTAGCAACACTCTATGACTGATTCACCGTTCATCGCTGCGACCAGTGATGAGGTAAATCGCGCAGCCGCATGTGCCATAGACAGGGTGGCCGAACCGGCCCCGACCTTGGCTTCTACCACTTCGGTACCTGCTTCCTGGATACGCGGGGTTAATTTTTCTATTTCATCCTGGCTTAGGTCGACGCCCGGAATACTCGACAGCAAGGGTAATATGGTTACGCCGCTGTGACCACCGATCACACTGACATTAATCTCGTCGCAACTCTTGCCTTTAAGTTCGGCCACAAACGTGTTGGAGCGAATCACGTCGAGCGTTGTCACGCCAAACAATTTGCGCTTGTCGTATACACCTGCTGATTTCAAGATTTCAGCTGCAATTGGCACGGTCGAATTGACCGGGTTGGTCACAATCGCATAACAGGCGTTGGGGCAGGCTTTGGTGCCGGCGCTAATCAGATTTTTGACTATGCCAGCATTCATATTGAAAAGGTCGTCACGAGTCATGCCGGGCTTGCGTGGTACACCGGCCGGGATCACCACGATGTCAGCATCGGCCATCGCAGCCTCGACATCGTCACCGACAAAACCCTTCACCGACACATCGGTCGGGATATGGCTCAGGTCGACTGCCACGCCTGGGGTAAAAGGCGCTACATCATATAATGATAACTGGCTACCTGCGGGTAATTGCAATTTCAATAACAGCGAAAGCGGTTGCCCGATTCCACCGGCTGCTCCTAGCACACAAACTTTCATAGCGAACCTCAAATTGTTCAATGTGGTTTTGTAAATCAGGATACATATTATCGGTGCACCCGTAGATTAACAACCGAGTATTAATGCTGGTTGTTGCGGCACCCCGAAAATACACTTTAATTTTTTAAAGAATCCGGCTCCGAGCCCACCAGAGTAGGGGATAAATAAATACCTACAATATTGGCCAGTATTTTCTCAGTAAAATATTTTTTAAGTTGCTTTTAATGGGCTTTAAAAGGAAATTTACGTGTAGTAGATCAAACTTGATATGACAGACCTACCTGGAAGATACTATTAAATCTGGCAATAAAATATCTTTAATGCTCTTAGCGGACGCTGGGATCGTAGTTCCCTAACGACTGGAGTGTGCCCAGGATGTGTGAAAACTATTTAAGAAAAATGAAAGTGGGGAATGCATTCTTCATTTAGATCAGAGTTGATAGTAAAGTGGGTAAATGAATGCAATAAACGGCTTAATATTAAGCCAGTGTGGGAAATATTTTAACGCCAGTACCAAATTTAGGAGTTTTCACACACCCTGTGCCGTAAGCAGAAGCAAATCAGTTATTTGGAATGTCGGCTAACGGGAATACTGCCGTTCAGAATGTAAATATCAAAGGCGGCAAAGTGCCGATACTGTTAAAAAACTCGATAATTTGTATGGGAGTTTTTCCCGGCGAAAACAAATTTACCCCGAGCTTAACTTGTTAATGCGCACCAGAGTTTGGCAGTTCCACTGTGCTACCAGATCACGATTAATTTAACCCTCCGTGTGTTAGTTTCGATAGAAAGCTTAAACCGGATTTGGTTTTGTCTGGTTGAAAATTTTAGAGTTTTTCAACAGAATCTGCCCAGAGCGGTCACTCAGGTAAGCCCGCCAGGCTCATACTTTCCACCAAATTATCGATAAGTTTGGGATGAACATAAACCGGGTTCTTGCGCAATGCTCGAAGAGTATAGCGCGGGATGAGACGGAGCAACTTGTCAATATAGTGTTTAGCCTCTTCCTTGCGGCCGAGTTGGGCATAGGAACATGCCAGGACTACCAGTGAACCGTACGCTGAAGGGCTCTGGTGGAGGCTCTTATTAGCCATTGCGATCGCTTGCTCATACTTGCCGAGTGAAAAATAACCATGCCCCATAGCGTCAAACGTCCTACTTCCTCTATTGTCACGTGGGTTGCTTCGCTCTGCTCGGTGGCAAGCTTCCAACCCCTTTTCTAGATCGCCAGTAAAAATGAGAGCCTGCCCAAGAGCCGTATGCGCGTCGGCAAAGTTCGGATTTAGTTCAACCGCTCGACGTGCCACTGTAATGGCTTGATCAGCTTCTCCAGTCATGATCATCACGAACGCCAGGGCATGATTGGCCTCTGGGCTCGACGGCGACAGTTGGACCGCCTTCTCAGCAAAATGCCGGGATTTCTCATATGCCTCTCGTACCGGCCGCACCCACCCACGCGCCCCGATTTGCAGATGACAACGGCTAAGCAAGGCATACGCTTTCGCAAATTCAGGATCAACTTCGGTCGCTTGCCCTAGCAGAACAATGGCATCGCTAACATCTTCCTGAGTCGTCTTGCGATAAGCGGCGATTGCCCGTAAATAGTGATCCCACGCATTAAGGGTGTTCGGCCGCTTGCCTCTTGACCGCTCAATCTCAGCCAGGGTTATTTCGGGTGCGACAGTTGCGGCTATACTCGCAACAATATCGTCTTGCAGATCAAAGATATTTACCATTTTGCGATCG
>JADFJT010000037.1 GCA_022566015.1 Pseudomonadota bacterium
AAAAAGACTTCGCGGGCGTCCTTACGTTTACTCGGTACGGTCGGCGAGCCGATTAATCCAGAAGCCTGGTTGTGGTACCACAATGTAATCGGCGACGGTCGATGCCCAATTGTCGATACCTGGTGGCAAACCGAAACCGGTGCACACATGATCACCCCTTTGCCCGGCGCAACCACGGCCAAACCCGGATCGGCGACCTTTCCATTCTTTGGTGTGCAGCCTGTATTGCTGGACGACGAAGGCAATGAACTCGAAGGCAACCCCGCTTCTGGCAATCTCGCGATCAAAGCACCCTGGCCCTCGATGATGCGAACCCTTTATGGTGATCACAAGCGATTTTACGAAACTTATTTCGCGATGTTTAAGGGCTATTATTTTACCGGCGACGGTGCACGCCGGGATGAAGACGGTTATTACTGGATTACCGGGCGCGTTGACGATGTTCTCAATGTGTCGGGTCATCGGCTCGGGACCGCCGAAATCGAATCGGCACTGGTGAAGCACGAAAAAGTTGCCGAGTCTGCCGTGGTTGGCTATCCGCACGAAATTACCGGGCAGGGCATTTATGCCTATGTCACGCTGATGATCGGCGAAGTGGGTAGTGATGAGCTACAAACCGAACTGGTCAATCTGGTGCGCAAGGAAATCGGTTCGTTTGCAAAGGTCAGCATCATTCAGTGGGCTCCTGGGTTACCCAAGACTCGCTCAGGTAAAATCATGCGCCGAATTTTACGCAAGGTCGCTGCCAACGATACAGATAATCTCGGCGACATTTCGACGCTGGCAGATCCATCGGTCGTCGAAAATCTGATCGAAAATCGGTTGAATCGATAATTACCCGATTTATCGTGTCTATCCTGCCAAACTTGACCAGCGAAATCCGCTATGCGTCTTTACCCGAACATTTCTATCGACGGGTACGGCCTGTACCGCTTAGCAATCCCTATCTGGTTAGCTTTAGCCCCAAGATGGCGGAAATTCTGGATATAGATCCAGCATCGATCACTACACCCGAGTTTACCGAAGTATTTACCGGAAATCGGTTACTCGATGGTAGCGACCCGATCGCGACAGTTTATTCCGGGCATCAATTCGGACAATACGTGGCTCAGCTCGGGGATGGCCGAGCCCTGGTACTAGGTGAAGTCGAAGATAAAGACGGTACTAGCTGGGAGATTCAACTCAAGGGAGCTGGCCTGACGCCCTTTTCGCGTATGGGTGATGGTCGTGCGGTGTTGCGCTCCACGATCAGGGAATTTCTGTGTAGCGAGGCGATGGCGGGACTGGGCATACCGACCACGCGAGCCCTGTGCATTACCGGCAGTAAAGACGAAGTCTATCGCGAGAAAATAGAATCGTCTGCGGTTTTGACACGGGTCGCTCCCAGTCACGTTCGATTTGGCAACTTCGAGTTTTTCTTTTATCGGCAGCAATACGACGATTTGAGACTGCTGGCCGATTTCGTTATCGAACAGTTTTATCCAGCGAGTCGTGAAGCTAAAAATCCTTACCTCGATTTGCTACATCAGGTGATCGACAAAACTGCGGCGCTGATCGCCCAGTGGCAACTGGTTGGATTCACCCATGGTGTGATGAATTCCGACAATATGTCGATACTGGGGCTTACTATCGATTACGGGCCTTATGGGTTCCTCGATACCTATCAATCCGGATTTGTGTGTAATCATTCTGATCACCAGGGGCGTTATGCTTATGACCAACAGCCTCGAATTGGCCTTTTTAACCTGAGTTGCCTGGCGCAGGCTCTATTACCGTTGATCGATAGCGAGGACGGGCAGGCGGCGGCCGAGAAAGCAAAAGACAAGCTGGCTGAGTATCAGCCACTTTATACCGAATATTATCAACAGGGTATGCGCGAAAAACTGGGCTTAATGGTACCTCATCAGAGCGACGCCGAACTATTCGAAAACCTGTTTAGCGCGATGGAAAATCAGCTCGATTTCACCCGCTTTTTTCGTGCACTGAGCGGTTTCGAGCAGTCCGGGGAAAATCATTTTTTACGCGATCAATTCATCGAAAGAATTCGTTTCGATCAGTGGGCAGATGCATACAGTGCGAGATTGGCTGGAGAAAATTCAGATCAGGCCGAACGTCAGCAAAAAATGCATCGAGTAAATCCCAAATTTATATTGCGCAACTATCTGGTCCAAAGCGCTATAGTAAAAGCCGAAAAAGATGATTTCGGCGAAATTACGACATTATTGAACTTACTGACTAGCCCATACGACGAACAACCCGAGATGGAGTCATACGCCGACGAGCCCCCCGACTGGGCTAAGACCCTGGAGTTGAGTTGTTCCTCTTGAATAGTGGATTTCAGTGAACCCGAGATCCAGACAAGTTTAGTAGATTCCGGCTCTATCGGCCGGAATGACGAATTTCTTTTTAAATACTCCTCCATCATTTCTAATATCCCACCGTCATTTCTAATATCCCACCGTCGTTCCAAATATCCCTTCGTCATTCCGGGCGTAAGACCCGGAATCTAGAAACCCACCAGTTAATTTACTTATTGCAAGTTCTCACTATATTCTCTACACTGTCTGAGAAGATAATGAGAACTAGAGGCGGGCCATGCTCACGTCACAGGAATATAATGCATTAAAATTCATTCGCCAGTATTTGGCACAATATGGTTACGCACCAAAATTCAAGGAAATTGGGCTGGCAATTGGAGTCACTTCGCAAGGTACCGTGCATCGATACGTACAGTCGTTGGAAGACAAGGGCTATATTGACCGGACTAAGGGTAATGCACGCGGTATGAGCCTGGTTGAGTTACCGCTGGTCAGTGCACCCGTCATTCCGCTCGCGGGACGCATTGCAGCAGGCTTGCCTATCGAGGCCGTTGAAGATCAACAGGAACTTAACCTGGCTGAAATGTTTATGGGTCCGGAGCTTTTTGCGCTGAGAGTAACCGGTGATTCGATGATAGAAGCCGGGATTCTCGACAACGATTACGTGATCATCAAGAAGCAGCCGGATGCGCGAGATGGGGATATAGTGGTAGCGATGATCGACAAGGTCGAAGCCACGTTAAAACGATTCAAAAGAAAAAGTCCCACCGAAATTGAGCTAATTCCAGCGAATTCCGAAATGGAAACCATGGTATACGCGGCCGAGCGGGTCAGTATCCACGGTGTCCTGGTTGGTCAGATGCGTAATTACCGCTAAGCTTTCTAATTAGACTTCTTCAATCCGATACCTCGGACCCCACGATAGCGGGAATCTATTGATATACTACCTCGCGACACCACTTAGGTTGTAGCTACCTACTGCCATTCATTTCCACGGGATCAATAAATATATGCGCTCAGCTATGTTTGGCCGCACTAGCAAAGTGCACGGAAACCGTGAAGACTGGAACAATATCCGGCAAATGATGCCCTTCGTGTGGGCTTACAAAGGCAGGGTGATGCTGGCTTTGGGATGCCTGGTTATCTCCAAGGTGGCGATGGTTGGAATTCCGATCGTATTAAAATTTATCGTCGATGCTCTGGATACCAATGGCGGTCAAATTGCTACCTTACCTGTCATATTCCTGCTCGCTTACGGCGGCTTACGTTTCATCAATTCGGGGTTTAACGAATTGCGTGATGCAGTATTTGCACGAGTACGTTATCACGCGATGAGTAGCCTGTCGGTGACGACACTCAATCACCTGCATAATTTGTCCTTGCGATTCCACCTCGAACGTAATACAGGTGCCATATCGCGAGACATGGAACGCGGTGCGCAAAGCATTAGTTCGATTCTCAATTATATGGTATTTAATATTATACCGACCGCTGCCGAATTTCTGTTGGTCGCTGCAATTTTATTCAGTCAGTACGACAATGATTTCGGCATTATTATATTTCTAACAGTAATACTTTATATCGGTTTTACGCTTGCCTTAACTGAATGGCGTATGCATTATCGCCACGAAATGAATGCTCTCGACTCAAGCGCTAATGGCCGTGCGATGGATAGCCTGATGAATTATGAGACGGTGAAATACTTCAACAACGATGTACTCGAAATCAGCCGTTACCAGGAAACGATGGGCCAGTGGGAAGACCTGGCAGTAAAAAGCCAAAACACGATGTCGTTACTCAATTTTGGGCAGGGGGCGATTATCGCGATTGGTGTTACCGGCATCATGTTTCTGGCCGCAGAAGGCGTCGCCGAAAATGTTCTGACGCTCGGTGATCTGGTGTTAATCAATACCATGATGTTGCAACTGTTTTTGCCACTCAATTTCCTCGGCATTATTTATCGGGCGCTCAAGTATGCGCTGGCCGATATGGACATGGTGATCAAGCTACTTCGTAGGCCGATTGAGATAAAGGATAGTCCCGGGGCCAGACCATTGTCACTGGATAATGCGACAGTCGAATTTAAAAACGTCGGATTTCACTATAACCCAGATCGACAAATTTTAAACGACATCAGTTTCAAGGTAGAAGAAGGAAAGAAACTGGCCATTGTCGGCCCATCGGGAGCTGGAAAGTCGACTATAGCGAGGTTATTATTTCGCTTTTATGACATCAAGCAGGGCGAAGTTTTAATCAGCGGGCAAAATATAGCTCATGTCACGCAGGAAAGCCTCAGGCGAGCGATCGGCATCGTACCGCAAGATACGGTGTTGTTTAATGACAGTATTTTATACAATATCAGGTATGCAAAACCCGAAGCGACCGAACAGGAAGTATTCCACGCAGCCAGCCTGGCGAACATCCACGAATTTATCCAAAGCCTGCCGGAGGGTTATTCTACTATCGTAGGTGAACGGGGGTTAAAATTATCGGGTGGCGAAAAACAAAGGGTTGCGATTGCGCGCGTATTGCTCAAAGATGCGCCTATCCTGGTATTCGATGAAGCGACTTCAAGCCTGGACAGCCAGTCTGAAAAACTGATCCTTTCTGCGCTCGAAAAAATATCGCGTAATAAAACCACTCTGGTAATAGCGCACCGCCTGTCAACCATCGTGGATGCAGATACTATCGTGGTGATGGATGAAGGTCGGATTAAGGAACAGGGTAATCACCTGGAGCTAATATCGAAGGGAGGAATTTACGCTGACTTGTGGAGCATTCAGCAAAGAAAGTCTGAGAAGCAGCAATCGATAGAACATAATTCTGATTCGACGAGAGACCAATGATTGATACGACTCATTGCGAAGCGAGTGAACCCTTTGCATTACGCGTGATAGGCGATGACATGCTGCCTGAATTTGAAGATGGCAATATCGTCATTGTGGATCCGGGAGGCCTGGTGAAAACTGGATGCTATGTCGTTGCCAAAGTCGGCGAGGAAACGCTGCTTCGGCAATTACATATCGACAGTTCGAGCTACCGACTAACAGCCCTGCAACCCGGTGTTACCGAGCTGGTATTGGAAAATGGATTAAACGATATTGTAGGAGTGATCAGCCAGCGTTCCGGTAGACGACGCCATCAGCATAAGCGATACGATCTTTAAGCAGTTCCACCCAACTTAATAAAGGATTATGTGACTCGCCGGATTATAGTAATAGCTTGAGAGAGTGGATATTGAGGGAAGAGGAAACCTCAGGTATGGCCAAAAGAGAGCATTGCATCGGCCACCTTCACAAAGCCCGCAATATTTGCTCCGGCAAGGTAGTCGACGTGATCCTTTCTTTCCCCGAATTCAACGCAGCTGTCGTGAATAGTACGCATGGTATCCTTAAGTAATTTTTCCAGTTCTTCTTCGCTCCATGTAATACGAGCACTATTTTGACTCATTTCCAGGCCAGACACCGCCACCCCCCCAGCATTGGCTGCCTTACTCGGTGCGTATAAGATTTTAGCATTCTGGAACGCGTGGATGCCCTCGAGTTCGGTCGGCATATTGGCACCCTCGGACACACCTATACACCCGTTTCTTAACAGAGTAAGCGCTTCTTCCTCATTTATTTCGTTTTGGGTCGCGCAGGGCAGGGCAATGTCGCAGGGGACATTCCACGGCCTGCCTTCCTGGAAGGTAGCAGAGTTATATTCGTCGGCGAATTGCTTGATTCGACCCCGTCGCACCTGTTTGAGATCAATCAGGTAGGCCAGTTTATCTGGGCTAATGCCTTCAGGGTCGTGTATGAATCCGGAGGAATCCGACAGGGTTACGACCTTACCGCCGAGGTGATTCACTTTTTCGACCGCATAGGAGGCTACATTGCCTGAGCCTGAAATACACACTGTCTTTCCTTCGATACTGTTGCCTTTTCGCTCAAGCATATTTTCCATAAAGTACACAGTGCCGTACCCAGTCGCTTCGGTTCGGATCTTACTTCCTCCGAATTCCATGCCTTTACCGGTGAGTACGCCGACAAACCGGTTTTCAATACGTTTGTACTGCCCAAACAGAAACCCAATTTCGCGGGCACCTACTCCGATGTCACCGGCAGGCACATCGGTATCCTCTCCTATATGGCGGTACAGCTCAGTCATGAACGACTGGCAAAACCGCATAACTTCGATGTCACTCTTTCCTTTGGGATTGAAATCAGAACCTCCTTTAGCGCCGCCCATGGGCAGGCCGGTGAGGCTGTTCTTGAAGGTCTGCTCGAAACCGAGAAATTTGAGTACGCTCAAATTGACCGACGGATGAAAACGTAAGCCTCCCTTATAGGGACCAATCGAATTATTGAATTGCACCCGGTAGCCACGTTGATTACGAATATTGCCCTTGTCATCGGTCCAGGGTACACGGAACATGATGACCCGATCAGGCTCTGCCATGCGTTCCAGGATTTGCATCTTGTGATAGATCGGCTTATCCGCGATGTAAGGGAATATTGTCGCTGCCACTTCCGAGACTGCCTGGTGAAATTCGTCTTCTCCCGGGCTGCGTTTTTTAACACCATTCATAAAACGCTGAAGATATTCTGCCGTTTTGTCCACATTTCCCCCTTGATACCATTGTGTAATAGCTGTGCAAGTGTACGTCATTAGCCTGGCTTGGACCGTTTTAGCCATAGGTACCGAAAGTGGCAATACTGATCCATGCTAGCCGGTTCCCGGCATGATAACAGTTTTATATGCGCCTATTTTCTACTTGCTAAAATTTTTGTTTCGATGAAGGTTTTTAATCGCATGTTGGCATCGTTTATCGGGTATTTTGTTTCTCCTGGGGGTAAAAAAATAAGCCCATATGGGCGCACGAAAAGGGACTAAATGCCTGCTTTGCGTCTGCAAAACTGCTCTATGAAAAGTGCCACTATCAAGGGTATAGCCGGTAAAGCGGCCAGGCGACCCTAATACGCCAGTCAGGACAAGTCCGTTTATTTTACGCTTACTGTGGATTAACGTAGGCACTTGCTTTTTGTGAATCCTTTAAGCCATGCTCTACCGCTAGCACCGCAGCTTCTACCCTGGAATGAATGTTTAATTTACGCAATATGGCTTTCACGTGCAATTTGACTGTTCCATCCGATATGCCTAAATTTCTTGCGATGACCTTGTTGCTTTGACCTTCTGCAAGAAGGCACAATATTTCGGTTTCGCGTGGTGTTAGCTCGTCAAACAACAATTCCGATTCATCCAGTTCGCTGAAATCTCCCTGCACCACTTTTGCCAGTATTGGTGTCAGCGCTGGGGCAACGACTGTCTTGCCATCGATGATATCGCGCAACGCGACCACCAATGAATCCGGCTCCATATCTTTGAGTAGATAGCCCCGAGCACCGGAGCGAAGTGATTCGACCAAATCCTTTTCATCTGCACTGGTAGTCAGTACAACGACTGGCATCGACGCGCCTTTTTCCTGTAGCGCGACAAGCACGCCCAGGCCACTTATATCCGGCATGCGCATATCCAGCAATACGATATCTGGTTGTAATTCGTCGATTAAACGAAGACCTTCGTTTCCGTCACCAACCGACGCGACCACATCGATTTCTCGTCTGGTTAACAGACTTTCGAGGCCTTCTCGAAACAGAGTGTGATCATCTATAATCAGGACTCGCAAGTTCATTATATATCCGCTAAGGGTGTAAATTAGAATTGATAGAAACGATATCTTCGGGCTTTTTGCCTTCCTGGTCAATTTCCAGAATCAAACGAACACCCTCGCCTGATTCGCTTTCCAGGGTGTAATCGGCCTTTATCCTCGCTGCGCGCTCACGCATACTTTTCAATCCGATTTGTTCTCCAGGAAGTGGTTTTACTGTATTTTGTGGCATTCCAACACCATCGTCTTCGATTAAAATTTGAATCCGGTTACTATCCAGTATGCGTATCATCACTCGCGCCACTGTGGCTTTGCTGTGTTTTCGTATGTTATTCAGTGCTTCCTGCATGATACGCATGACTTCAAGATGCACCCGGTCGGTGAACTGTAAGCTACCATCCACCGTATGCTGGAAGAATATCGGAATTTTTGATTCGCTACGAAAATGCTTGACCATATTGGTTACTGCATCGATTAGGGCCAGGTTACTAATGGGAGCCTGAAAATGCGCGATCAGACTGCGGAGTTCTATATTCGCTTCATCGACGGTATTTTCAATTCGATCAATTTGTCGTTTGGTATCTGCTTCATCGTCCTGTTGTAAAATTTCATCGAGGATTCGTACCTGGTAACGTATGCTAGTCAGGGTCTGAGCCAACGAATCGTGTAATTCATAGGAAAGACGATTGCGCTCCTGGATAATAGATAATTTGCTTGACTCGACATCTAGCCGGGCTTTGGCAATAGCCATGCCCAGATGCTTGCCGATACTGGTAAACAGTTCCTTGTAATCGCCATTATCCTGGTAGTATTGCTTCTCAATAAACAGATTAAATACCCCTAGCGTTTGTCCCTGGTATTGCAGCGGCACGACGATTAGTCTCAAATCCTTTTGAAAAAAAGGATGGTCAATCCGTTTCTGGCAGGGGATCAAGTCTTCCTGATAAGCAAAACCATCATATTTCGTGTTTAAATTACAAATGCAGTTGATGGAAGGTATGGTTTTTTCGCAAGCTAACAGATCATCGTCAAACCCGATACTGGAAACCAGTTCCAACTGATCGTCTGAATTAATAAGTCGCACAACGCCGGCGGATGCATGAATGATGCTGGTCAAAGTCTTAAGGAATTGCTCGAGCAGATCGCTCAGGTTTTGTGATGAATTAATATTGGATGCGACATCGTACAGGATAGTCAGTGATAAAGTTTTCTGTTCGGTGTATTCGGTAAATTTAGCCAGCTGTTGTTCGGTATCTCGCGACAGGTTATTCATCATTGTGCCGAAATCGTTCAGGTCGATCGCCAGTTCCGAAATTTGACCACGTTTAGGAACCGGTATTTTGCTGGTCAACTCTCCGCTGCGCATTCTTTGAATCCAGACTTCGGTATCGAGCAAAGGCCCGATATAGTCTTTCCACAAAAAAGACATGGTTAAGCCCAATCCGGCAAACACGCTTAGGCTGAGTCCGATGAAAAGCACTAAATTTCTGTACGACCCCCCGGGGGGATAAGAGATAGCCGAATAGATGAGCAGAGAAATAACAACGACTAGTAAGGTCATCGACCCCAATATCCGGTATTTTTTCATGCATTGCAGCACACTTTGCCAGCGCGGAGAAATTAAACTAGAGGGATTCCAAGGGGGAAAAAAGTTGACACGCTGGTTGCCAGTTTTAGTGGACATCTGGAGCTCTACGTCATATCCGTCGGTGCCGAGCAGTTTGGATCTGCAGGATTGATGAAGATGAAGTTCTTTTCGCCAGATTCGAGTTCGACATAGTCTATGCTTAACTCGCGTGCATGGTTTAGCGATTCAGGCGAAATAACCAGTTCTACACCCTCGGACTTTACTCGGATATCGTGCTCCGATATCGACTCGTCAAATCCCATAGCGTAATGAAAACTGCCATTTTCGAGTACCTTGACTGCGATTCGCATAATCGAATTGCTAATACCATTTTCCCGTGCGGAAAACTCAATTTGACTGGCTGCGTTTTTGCTTATCGTGATCATCGTGAATCGAATTCTTACATTGATTAATAAAATCGACGAACTGGTCTACCCATTCGCAAGTATCGGTTTGCCGTAAATGGCAATAGTTCGCCAATAAATTGCCTACCATTATACCATCGTTTGTACCATCGATGCCGTGGCCTCTCTTGACACGGTAGGCAAACTGCGTATCGGGAGCCAGATTGGCCAGCGACGAGTAATGAAATTCGTGTGCGTTTAAAAGGCCTGTCCCCGGATTTCCTGTCCACGGGTGCGCCGGGGTTGACTCTAGTTGTACGTAGCCGCGTCCCTGAGGAGTTTTGTGCATCACTACATCTGCCGGTATTGTCCCTACCATCGGTAGTATTAAATCGTTAAACTGAATAGATCGGGATAAATACATCAAGCCACCGCATTCGGCATAAGCCGGCAAACCGTTGGATAATTTTACTTTAATATCAATAAGTAACGAGCGATTACTAGAAATAGCTCGAAGTTTGGTTTCAGGAAATCCACCGCCTATTAATAAACCATCGATACTGCCTGGTAACCCAGCATCGGTGGAAGTGTCAAATTCGACCAGGGTCACCCCCAGTTCCGCAAAACGATCCAGATCCGCTGGGTAATAGAAACCAAAACTCTGGTCTCTGGCGATTGCAATTCGCAATCCACTTCGTTTTGGCTTTTTACAAAACTCAAGTTTAAAATCATGTGAATCGGTACTTTTACAAGCCAAAATCTTGTCCAGATCGACTTCTTCGCTCACACGCGCCTGTAATTTCTGAATAAATCCACCGGCTTCGCTCCCTAGTTCGTTTCCGGGAATAAGGCCCAGGTGTCTTTCATCCAATTCTAATGACCTGTCGCGTCCAACGACGCCGAATATCGGAATATCGGTGTAGGTTTCCACCGCCGCGACTAGCTTCGATTTATGTCGACTACCGGCTACTTTATTGAGTATCACACCCGCGACCCGAACCTCCGGGTCAAACGATTGCAGACCTTTGAGCATCGGTGCTATGCCACGGGTGATACCCATGCTGTCTAGCACCAGCACTACCGGTAAATTTAATAATTTGGCCAATGCCGCATTGCTGTCCGATCCATCGAGCGAAAGGCCGTCGTGTAAACCCTTATTGCCTTCGACCAGTGCTACATCATTATTCGCAGCGTAATGATAAAACTGTGACTGGATAAAGCGGGTGGTAGAGGTAAAAAAATCAAGGTTATGGCATGGTTTGCCGCTGGCTAAGCCTAGCCAGGCAGGATCGATGTAATCCGGCCCCTTCTTAAACGCCTGCACGCTATAGCCGCGATTTTTCAGGGCGGCGCATAAGCCCATCGACAGAATTGTCTTGCCAGAAGACTTATGTGCGGCAGAGATATAAAGGGCTGTCATTTTGATTCTGGCAGAATGCGAAATACGCGTACCGTGAAACCAGCCAGGAACAGACTGAGAGCGAATCCACCGAGACCGAGCATGATTTCCCATTGTGAAGGTGAATAGCTGGCAATTACACCATCGAAAAAACTCGACGTACTGTCGTAACCTTCGATTAAGGGCATAGGATAAGCCTGGCCACCGATTATCAGAGCATATAAATGTACCAGACCTCCAGCAATCACCAGGCTGCTAATCAATAGTGTGCTAGCCTGGCTATTCTGATTAAAATGAAAACCAAGGAGTAGCAACGGTAAGATATTACCGAGGATTAAATAACCACCCCAAATTAGCCAGGGATAGATATCGTCCCCGAAAAGCAGAAAATCCTCGACTGCCTGTGCATCAAACCACCAGTAATTGGCGCCATGGTAGAACAGGCTCGTCGCGAGGCCGCAGACGATAAATACAGCGAGTAGACGGCTCAATCGATGTTTAAATACTTGCCAGCTTTGTTCGGGCAGGAATAAGCACATTACCAGCAGGTAACAGGCAAGCCCGTAGCCGAGCGAAAGTACGATGAACATTGGGGCCATGATTACAATGTCATAAGCCTCGCGAGCCACTAGCACGCCGAAGATAGAGCCGGTTCCCGCAGTGAGTATCAGGCGCCAGCAAAATGCGATGATACCGACTGGTTTACGGTATTTATCGGCCTGCCAGTCAAGCATTGTCCAGAGATAAATTATTCCGATGCCGATAAAGCCGGTGTATAAAATTATGTTCCAGGCGAAGATCGAGCTGAAATTGAAGTAAGTCATCGCAATCAGTAATCGGTCGGGTCGACCGAGATCCAGCAGGATCACGCTCAGTCCTCCTATCAGTAAGGTGATCGCGACCACCGTCGATAATCTAGATAATGGCGTATAAAATTGACGCCCAAATACCGAAGCGATCGATGCAATATTAAGCGCACCAGAAGCCGATATAATCAGGAATATCGCGACCACGTGTGGCACCCCCCACACGATTTGGTTGTCCATGCCAGTAATATAGTGTCCTTCGTGCTCCATGTTTAGTGCGGCGAACAAAGCGACAATGATTAGAATCAGGCTCATCAGCAGCGTTCCACGATATTTATTCGTCGAGTAATCAACTAACTGGTATTGAGGTTCGGACATTAGTGGATCTTATTTTGGCATCGATTCACAAACTGCGTCATTCCGGCCCCTGAGCCGGAATCTGGAGATGTAAATAATCTGCTATAGATTCCGGCTCGCAGGCCGGAATGACGAAATACGACGAAGCCGGAATGACGAAAGACGGTACCGAGGTTTAAGAAAGTGCGGTTAGAACCAGGCATTAGACAGGAATTCCCTGGTACCTGACGCCGGTATCGAGATCGAGTTTCTTGCGTAGCTGTTGGCTTCCCAGGCTTTTAATTTGTTTCGAGATCGCGCTATCCGGGTCGTTCAGGTCACCAAACATCATTGCTCCATGGGGGCAGGCCTGAACGCAGGCGGTGGTATTGTCGCCGCGGTCTATCTTATGTACGCAAAGCGTGCAGGATTCCACCGTACCCTTGCCACGTGGTGCGTGCGGTAACTGGTCAGTTAATTTTTCGTGAACAAAACTGCGTGCCTTATAGGGGCAGGCCATCATGCAGTAGCGACAACCGATACAGGTATGCTTGTCGACCAGCACAATACCGTCTGCGCGCTTGAACGATGCTCCGGTAGGACAGACATCAACACAAGGTGCCTTGGCACAGTGTTGGCACATCACTGGCATATTAAGAACGTGTCCGTTTTTCCTGTTTTTCAGACTAACTTTGCGTATCCATTGCGCATCGGTTTTTGGACCATGAATACTGCGCAGGCCGTTCTCCTTGTTGCAGGCTTGTACACAGGCATCGCAACCGGGCTCGCAGCGATTAGTATCGATCAATAGCCCCCAACGTTGGGCATCGCTAACACCCTGGCCTGCGGTTGCTGCATTACCAGCTTGCAACAAAATTCCGGGTGCAATGGTAATACCGACAAATGCGGCACTGGCAGCCCCCAGGAATTTTCGTCTATATTGATCGATTTTATTCACTGGTTAAGCGCCATAGACCTGGTTTCGAGCCTGAACTGCAAGGCATAGGGAAACGACTGCTGGTTGATTGCCAATAAAGATGAGTGATTTATCGGGTTGAGGCTTTTCCAGTCGAGCTGTGAAATCATTTCGGCAGGACGGTCGGCGTGGCATTCAAAGCAATCGATCTTAACGCTTGCTGCCCGATGGCAGCTGGTACAGAAAAAGCCTTCGTCGTCACTTCTTGCTACTGTGCCCGATGCGTCGGGGGTTACATGGCAATCGATACACCCGGTCAGGCTTGCCGGCTGGCCGCGGATTCCTTGCTGTACTGTTTTATCGCGCTGATGGAGCAACATTGTCATATGGTTTTTACGCATTTCGTCGACCGGCGCAATACACATTAAACCCTTAGGCGTAGGCACGATATTGCCTGATGCATCCCGGTTGGGACTAGTGTAGTGGTTGGCTGAAAATGCAACAGACCCTCCGAATGACCATCCCAGGCACAGGATTAATATTACTTTTGCGGCTCGATACACAGGACTGATTCGTACATTCAGTGACCGCCCAGGGCCATATCGATGTAGCCAGTGGGGCAAACATCGGCACAAATGTGGCAGCCAATACAGCGATCATAGTCAGTATCCACATAACGCCCCATGGTTTTTTTATCTTTACTGACCCGGAATACCGCATCCTGAGGGCAGTAAATGACGCAGTTGTCACATTCGAAGCACATCCCGCAACTCATGCAACGACCTGCTTCGAATATCGCCTGTTCTTCCGTTAGCGGTACGATGCGGTCCTGGAAGTGACCGAGCACTGCATCTGCCTCGGGGACATTTTGATCACGCTCTATTCGAGCCGTGTACTCAAAATGTGCAAGATATAATTTATCGGAGGAAATGATCTCCTTGTCCGACCGGTCTTCGTAGTTATGTATTGCATAGTTTGCGCTGTCGGTACCCCGCGTATCGTTCGACGCATCAAAATCGTCTGGTGCCAACTCGGTTTCCAACAGTTTGTTAAGCAGGTTAAAATGATTGACATCGACCTTTGGGCGTTTTTTCGCATCGCGACCGTTGATATAAGCATCCACCGATTCGGCACAAATCGATGCCTGTCCGATTGCAGTGGTGAGCAAGTGAGGGCGAACGATATCGCCAGCGACGAAGTGGCCTTCGCGTCCAGGTACCCTGAAAAGGGCATCGGCATCGATCAGCCCTTTACCGTTGTCTAGTTCCTCGAGTCCCTCCAAATCGCCGGACTGGCCGATAGCAGAGACAATCAAGTCGCAGTCGATGATGTAATCGGTGCCTTCGATTGCCTCGGGACGACCACTTTCCATCGTGCACTTGATCATCTTCAGGCCGATAGCCCGACCATCGTCGTCAACTATTACTTCGAGAGGCATAACGCCATCGTGGATACTGACGCCTTCGCGTAGTGCATCTTCCACCTCATGTTCCGAAGCGGTCATTCCCTCGCGATTAAACAATGAGGTCAGAGTAACCTTGGCACCATCGCGTGCGGCAGCATAGGCAGAGTCGTGCGCTACAAAGCCTCCGATGACATATTCTGGTTGTTCGTTCTTTGGTAATTTATCAATTTTACCGAGCCGTCGTGCGACTGATACTACGTCAATTGAAGTATCACCACCGCCAACACAAACGACGCGATTCGCGGTCACCTGCATCGTACCCTTGTTGAAAGCTTCTAAAAAAGCCACGCCGGAGACGCAATTTGGGGCGTCGGCATTCTTCACCGGCAATGCCCGGCCACTCTTGCAGCCGACTGCCCAGATGATTGCGTCGTAATCTTTTTCCAGCTTCTTGATCGATATATCTGTGCCGACCCGGATTCCGAGTTTTACTTCGATTCCGCCCATATCAATGATGCGCTGGATTTCGTGGTCGAGAAATTCTCGTGGAGTTCGGTAACCAGGTATACCGTAACGGAACATTCCACCCAATTCCTTGTGGTCATCGAAAATAACGCTTTCATGACCTTTACGTCGTAACTGAAAAGCCGCCGCCAGGCCTGCCGGGCCGCCACCGACGATCGCTACTTTCTTACCGCTGAATGCCGCACTATTATCGAAGCTGTAACCAGCTTTTTGCGCACCGTCGCCGATATACTGTTCCACCGCATTGATACCGACGTACCCATCGACCTGGTTGCGGTTACACCCGTCCTGGCAGGGTGCCGGGCATACCCGACCCATCATGCTCGGAAATGGATTGGCATCGGTAGAGCGCCGAAATGCGTATTCCTGCATACTCATATCCTGGGGTGGCTTTTCGATCCCACGTACGATGTCGAGCCAGCCGCGGATATCTTCTCCAGAAGGACAACTGCCCTGGCAAGGGGGGGTGCGATGCACATAAGTAGGACACTTGTGCGAAGTGTCTTCGTTGAAGATATCCTCGTCGAAGCCACGATATTTGGTGTCCCCATCGGCATATATTCTAAACGTCAGTTGGGTTTCTACTTCTTTGCTTGATGCTGCCATTTAATGCCTCTGTTGTTCAATCTGAATTTGTTCGTCCGACTGCTGTCCCGTCAATACGAGTGCATTACTTACCAGCTGATGCAGGCTTAGGATCATATCCATGCCCATCCCATAAACTGGTAATACTTTACTAAACTGGGACTTGCAGATTGCGCAGATTGCAACCATGTGCGTCACACCATGATCTTCCACCACATTTTTCAGCGCAGTCATCCTGGGCATCGCACCTTTAACGCGTACCTCGATTAAATCGTCGGTGAGCAGTCCGCCGCCGCCTCCGCAACAAAATGTGGCTGCGTGAATGGTTTCGGACGCCATGTCGACATAGTGATTACATACCGCCCGTAAGATATCGCGTGGTATCGAAAACTGTCCCCCAGGAATGCCACCCATGCCCGATGCACGGGCAATATTGCAGGAATCGTGGAAAGTGACGGTCTTGTCGTCGTTTTGCGAGGCATCCAGGTTCAGGACGCCGCGTTGGATTAAATCATGGGTAAATTCACAAATATGCTGCGGAATCGGATAGTTTTGATCGAGAAAATCGAAGGGTCCGGCGAGTGTGTCGAGATAGTTGTAAGCAACGCGCCAGGCGTGGCCACATTCGCCGAATACAATACGTTTTACGCCCAAATCTATCGCCGCTTCACGGATTCGCAGCGCAATTTTGCGCATGTTTTCCTGGTTGCCGATGAACAGGCCAAAATTGGCCGCTTCAGACGCCTTTGAACTCAGTGTCCAGCTGATACCGGATTCGTGAAATACTTTGGCGTAGCCTATCAGGCCATCGACATGCGGTTCGGCAAAGAAATCTGCCGAGGGTGTAACCAGCAAGATATCCGAACCCACCTGGTCGAGCGGTAATTTAACCACCACGCCGGTTTCGTCTACTATATCTTCTTCTAGTCCTTCGAGCGTATTGAGCAGGGCAGGCTCGGGCAGGCCGAGATTATTGCCGATTGTGTGAACCTTACCGATGATTTCATTGCTGTATTTTTGACCGAGCCCAATTTTGGCCATGATATTGCGTGCGGCCATGGTAATTTCCGCTGTATCGATCCCGTAAGGGCAGTACACCGAGCAACGTCGGCATTCGGAGCACTGGTGGTAATAGTTATACCAGTCGTCTAGTACCGATTTATTCATTTCCTGGCCACCAATGAGCCATTCCAGCCCCAGCTTACTGAGAAATTTACCGGCTGGTGTATGGTATTTCCGATAAACACTGCGGAATAAATCCTGCCGCGCCACGGGCATATTCTTTGGGTCAGATGACCCCAGGTAATAATGGCACTTGTCGGTACAGGCGCCACATTTGACGCAGGAGTCTAAAAATACCCGCAGCGCGCGTGACTGGTCAACCGCCTCACCCATTTCATCTATGGCCTTTTGCTCCCAGCCTTCGACCAGTTCACCGGGGAAACCCAGTGCCTGCTGGTGCTCGGCATCGGCCACGAAGGGACCTTCGGATTTCATCGCGCCCGGCGAAATCGCCGGCGTATGAATGTGCTTGAAAAGTTCAGGAGTTTCGAATTCGAATTTAGCCATGGTTGCCCTTACTGTCATTGGCGCCGATTGGTGATGCCTGATTCAGGGATATAGAGCGCTTAGGCTGCTTCCTGGCATTATCGACCTGGTTGAGTGTGGGACTAAAAAATATCCCAGGTGCGTGTAGTAACTTGCTGAATGGAAAAATCATCATTAGCAGTGATACCAGTAACAGGTGCAGAATCAATAGCGCGCTCGTCGGTAATGACTCTATTCGAAAGCCAGTTAATCCGACAAAGTAGTTTTGTACTTCGATAATGTCGATACGGAAAAATAATTGCATCAGTAGTCCACTCAAGCCAATGGTGATCAACATGATTAGCATCAGGTAATCGGACGGGGCGGAGATATACCGAATGCGATCGACCACGAAACGTCGCAGCAACAGACCCGACAATCCGATTATCATTGGGTAGGCAGCATATTTACCGAAAGGCTGAATCAGGGTTACCCATACCCAGGGCTGCTCCTGGAAGTAGCGCAGATGTCGGGCCATTACCAGCAGTAACGAAAAGTGGAACATCCAGCCCAATATCCATATCCATTTGTTCGCCTTGAACAGACTTTCAAATAGAACGACCTCGCGTAGCATCCGTAGCACCACTCCGAATCTAGTCGAGGGTGCTGGCGTAATCGGAATTCTTAGCGGGGCCTTAGTTCGCCAGTACTGGCGGATCTTGTAGCCAAGCCCCAGCGTAATGACTGCTGTCGCGAACCAGAAGGTGATGGCGAAAAAAAAATTCATTCAGTCCACCATTAACCTGGCAGAAACCCGATGGCTTCTGTTATACGCAGCCGGTAGGCTTCGGAAGTCCTGCATATTTACAGGCCTGTTTAGCAGGACCATAAGGGAACAACTCGTATAGATACTTACTATTACCCTTGTCCTTGCCCAGCCGTTTGCCAATCGCCTTGGTGAGCACGCGAACTGCGGGTGCTATTTGGTATTCCTCGTAGTATTCGCGCAAGAAATTGATCACTTCCCAGTGCCCATCGGCAAGTTCTGAGTCGTCCGCTAATGCGAGCGCCCCTGCAATTTCTGGGGACCAGTCGCTCAGATTAGCGAGGTAACCTTCCTCGTCAGTTTCGTAGGTCGTACCGTTTACCTCTAGTGGCATATTTTTCTCCAATTTTATCTCAGGATTCCTGAGAACTAACATTAAAAATAAGGAAACTCTGATTAAATCTGGGCGAATCAGATTGCGATTCAAAATGTTTAAGATCAAGGCGTGGAACGCAAGTAATAGCAAGGCTATTGCTAAGTTTCACAACGCAGAAATTAATTATTTTGGGCGCGAGATGTTTGTTCATGACTTGATCAGAGGTTCCATAATTATAACCAGCTCTGAACTCGATCATTTTCAGTGGCCAGTTTCACGAATCCGGTGTAGTCGACCAGAGTAATCTTTTCGATCACGCGATCTTCGGGCAAACCTCTGGCTTTCAGGTCTTCGCCCAGTGCGAATATCTTGACACCAGACTCTATCGCCTTGACCAGGCGTTCGGATACACTGGTATTACGCAAAGCACCGACAACGGCGTCTTCGATCAATAATATACTGCCACTGTTATTGCACAACGACAGGCAGGTATCCAGCGAATTACGTTCAAATGGTGACTTGTTGACGGTATGCAGGGTTGCCATAGGTATCGCCTGCTTAAAAGTTTAACAACACATCGGCGGAATCGATCACACTGGCCAATTGTTCCCGAGAAACGAGCCGCATCGAGCTCTTCTCTTTCCAGTCGTCGTCTTCATCTTCGTAAACCAGTTCCTGTAGATCGTCAATACTCAGGCCACGCTGCTCTAGAGACTCCTGGTCGATGTATATTTCGGTAATATCGTAGTCACCCAGTGCGGCATAGGTTTTGGAGAAGTTCTTCATACCTATGCCTTCCGGGTCCTGGTTTTTGGTCAGCTGATAAACGCCGTCGTCCATAAATATAAGTTTTACCTGCTGGTCGAACGCGGCACCTATCAATACGACTTCAAGTGATTCGAGGGCGTAAATGGTGCCGTGGGGCGCTTTTCGATTGATGTATACAAAGGATTTTATCTCAGCCATATCAGTCCCCAAATACCATCAGGCGATCCGATGCAACAGCGGCTTCCACCAATTGACCGAGGCCCGAAATCTGGAAGCCCGGCGCGATATTGGCAAATTCCTTGCCGTTACGTTCGGATTCTTTTTTATCCATAATGCCGCGACGCTGCGCGGCAGCGACACAGACAACCATGTCGAGCTCGTATTGCGCTGCCAGTTCAGTCCATAAAACCTGTAAATTTCTGTCATCCTGCGGTGGAGCACACATCATAGTGGCATTATTAACGCCGTCGTGATAAAAAAATATCCGATGGATTTCGTGACCACTTTCAAGTGCCGCAAGCGTGAAGCGATAGGCGCTATCCGAGGCTTGATGGGTAAAAGGTCCCGTATTGACTTGAATGGTAAATTTCATAACCAGCTTGTTATTAAAATCTAATATGTGTCGATGCGTTCAGGCTATTTCTGGCTCCGCGCCAATTGTCAATATGGAACTTGGTAAAGGGTAATCCGGTGAGTTCGAAGAACCGAGGCCAACCTATGCGGTCTATCCAGTCGTTGATGCGTTCCCAGTCTTTAGCATCGTCCTTATAGGTTTTCAGAATATTCTTCACGATCGCGGTTGCTTCGGGCCAGCGTGGCGGATTATTGGGTATACCGGCTGCGACCAGCTTTTGAAAACTAGGCTTGCTGCGCGCGTTGGAATGATTGCCGCCGATCCAGATAGCCAGTTTGGAATGTTCGGCGTCGTTTATCTGCATCGGTGGGCAGGGTGGGTAACAGGCCCCACAGCAAATACATTTCTTTTCATCCACTTCGAGCGATGGCTTACCATTGACCATGGCGGGTCTGATTGCTGCAACCGGACAACGGGCAACTACCGATGGGCGCTCACACACGTTTGCGACCAGGTCGTGATTGATTTTCGGTGGTTTGGTGTGCTGAATATTGATCGCTATATCGCCCTGACCACCACAATTGATCTGGCAGCAGGAAGTTGTCATGTGCACCCGATTCGGCATGTTCCAATTTTTGAAATCGTCGATCAACTCATCCATCATCGCCTTGACGATACCCGAAGCATCGGTACCAGGAATATCGCAATGTAACCAGCCCTGGGTGTGCGATATGGTGGCGACCGAATTTTTGGTACCGCCGACCACAAACCCATTCGTGGTCAAAGCGTCGATCAAAGGTTGAACGCGTTCTTCCTCGGTAACGAAAAACTCGATATTGCTGCGCATGGTAAAATGCACATGGCCATCGGCGTACTGGTCGCCAATATCGCAAAGGGTACGCAGTGTAAACACGTCGAGTATTCGCTGTGTGGCTGCCTTGACCGTGTAAATCGCATCTCCACCGTAGGCTACATGTTTGAGCACTCCCGGTTGTGGGTCTTCATGATAATGCCAGTTGCCGTAATGTTTACGCATCATCGGATGCATATTCTTGAATCCGTCTGGGCAACCCGACTCAATCGGTGTGCGGGGTTTCGCTTTCTCTGCCATAATTAAAATCGCTTTTCAGGAATTGTGGGTTACGCGTTTGCAGCTTCAGCTTTCGAATCGAACCATTTCTTCGCTTCTTCGTCCCAGTCGTCGAGGCGTACATAGGAACTCTGACGTGGACTATCGACCATATTTGGATCAACCTCGATGCCGATTCCTTCGAGAAAATTGGGAAGCCCAATGCGTTCGATCATTTCTCCGCAGCGTTCGTGTTCTAACGCATTTTCAGCCCAGAAATCGATTACTTCTTCAGCCATTTCGTTGAGTTTTTCGAAATCTTCATCGGTTTTAAGCGGCATAAAAGGAACGATCACGGTACCCATCAGGTCGCCAATTTTGAGTGTTCGTTTACCACCGATACAAATGGTGGCACCCTTGTCCAGACCCGGAGAAAGGGCCTTAGGCAATGCATTAAGACAATGCATGCAGCGCACGCAGTTTCGATTATCGACTTCGAGGGTATCGTCTTCATTAATTTTCAGCGCATTGGTAGGGCAACGCGAAATAATATTCTCATTAATATAGTCGTGACCTTTTAATTCGATGTACGCCTTAAATGCTTCCTGATCGACGCGCATATCGTCGCGCCAGGTGCCGATGATGGCAAAATCCGATCGCTCGATTGCATTCATGCAATCATTACCGCAGCCTGATATTTTAAACTTGAACTTGTAAGGTAGAGCGGGGCGATGGATATCATCGGTAAAGTTATTAATGAGGGCCCGGTGAATTCGTTGTTCGTCGAGGGAGGACTGTTCGCAGCGAGCCGAACCAATACAGGACATCGAGGTGCGCACACAGGGGCCGGCACCGCCGAGGTCGTATCCATATTCATTTATCTCATCGAAAAACTTTTGGGTATTTTCTGTGGTGGTCCCGATGAACATGATATTTCCGGTCTGACCATGAAAAGTGACCAGTCCAGAGCCGTGTTTCTCCCAACTGTCGGCGAGTTTTCTCAGTGAATCGGTGGTGTAATGATTGCCCGCAGGTGGTTGCACCCGCATGGTATGGAACTCTCTCGATTCCGGGAATGCGTCACCGACTTCCGAGAAGCGCGGGATGATGCCTCCACCATAGCCATACACTGATACTGTCCCACCTTTCCAGTAACCTTTTTTAGTTTCGTACGAATGCTCTAACTGCCCTAGTAGACTATTGGCTACGCCATTGATGCGCTGATCGGAGTGTTCGTCGCGCAGGCGCTTGATTCCACTGATAAAACTGGGCCAGGGCCCATTTTCCAGTTCGTCGAGCATTGGAGTATCATGTTTATCCATCGTACTTTCTCCGGTTAAATCAGGTCGGCTTCGAATTGCGTACGCAGTAACTCATAGTTATCGCGAGATATTACTATTAGAAGTAAGCTTAGACTGTGCCGAATACTCTCACCATTCACCTGATGGGAGAGGTATACTCCGCTTGTTTACCCCTATAGAGATATACCTCTAATGTGGCTTTAATCGCTAGGATTTACTCCCACGAATTTAATGCCTAATTCAAGCCAAATGCAAGCTTTCAACCTGTCCCATCAATCTGATTTCGATACCTGGTCGAAACGGAAACTATCGCTTTATTCATCGCAGGGAATCGAGCGCTTGAGAAAGGTCATTGAAATCGGTCCCGATGCGCCATTTAAGAAAGCGCAGCTGACAAAATTGCATCAAAATATCGACGATTTCAACTTTGCATTTTATCGCATTATAAATTGTAGCAATTTCGATTTAAACGCTTTATCCCTGCTAGGCAGACAATTTGGACTGTTTGAACTGGATGCCAATTTGTGCGCCGAGGAAGACCGAATGACTATTCTGACCGATCATACGAGTCAAGATGATTCAAATAAACATCGGCAAAGGTATATACCATTTAGCAACAGGGCACTGAATTGGCATACGGACGGATACTACAATCCCCAGCATCAACGTGTACGAGCTTTTATTCTGCATTGTGTCCAACCAGCCAGTAGTGGGGGTGGCAATTGTTTCATAGACCCTGATA
>JADFJT010000139.1 GCA_022566015.1 Pseudomonadota bacterium
GTAGGAGTCACGGCCGGTACAATTACTATGGTATCAACCGGCAAAACTGGATCTGGTGCCAATTTACTTGCCAGCACATTAAACCCAACTACGGTAGCGGGTGCTGCGTCGTTGAACTGGGTATTGACCGGTAACGGTTGTGATAATGACGTTGCTGCCATACCTGGTCGCTCAGTAAAATGCTCTGGTGTCTAATATCACCTGAACCACACTGTAAACGGGCCCCTGGTGGCCCGTTTATTTTTGCCTGATATCTAAATCGTACTTGACCACTTACAGAATTAAATCACTTCTTTATCATGTTTCTTAAACAAAGCTGTTAAGTGCCTGATTATAAGTAGATTGTTGTTTAGCACCTGGTTTCCAGTCATTCGGCCCCGCTCAATTCTGATTTAGTGACAGAATTCTCAACAAACCCCTCGATCTATAATATACTCGGCTTACGCAGAGCAATAACCGACAAGCAAAATAGACTATATAAATGGCTGCAACTAACATGAATCTGACCGGGATCGCCCGAAAGCTGGTGCTCGATAGCCATCTGGATCAGGCCGCGGCCATCGAAGCGGTTCAAAACGCCAAAAAAGAAGCTATCCCGTTCACCACTTACCTGGTTAAAAATAAAATTGTCACTTCTTCGCTGCTGGCGATGATTTCGTCAAAAGAGTTCGGATTGCCAGTCTTCGATTTATCGGCGATGGATATCGAATACGCGGCAATTACGCTCGTTGCAGAAAAATTAATCACCAAACACAACGCGGTACCCTTGTTCAAAAGGGGTAACCGACTATATGTAGCTATTTCGAACCCAACCAATACTCAAGCCTTAGACGAATTTAAATTTAACACCGGATTGACCACCGAAGCGATTCTGGTTCAGGAAGATCAGCTAAGCAAATTTATCGAGAAAGCGGTTCGAGCGATGGATGATGTCGGTGGCATGGACGACATGCTCGACGATGACCTGGCAAACCTGGATATCGTTGATGAAGAAGAAGCGTCTGGCCCTTCTCAGGCAGAGGTTGACGATGCCCCTGTAGTCAAATATGTGAACAAGATATTGCTCGACGGAATTAACAAGGGTGCTTCGGATATTCATTTCGAACCCTATGAGAAACGTTATCGAGTGCGTTACCGTATCGATGGCATCTTGACCGAAGTGGCGTCGCCACCGATCAGCATCGCTGCCAAACTAACCTCGCGCGTAAAAGTCATGTCACGCATGGACATAGCAGAACGGCGGGTACCTCAAGATGGGCGTATAAAGCTCAGATTATCAAAAAAACGCTCGATAGATTTTCGTGTTAATACCTGCCCTATGCTATTTGGTGAAAAAGTCGTGTTACGTATTCTCGACGCTTCCAGTGCCCAAATGGGTATAGACGCATTGGGGTACGAACCCGAGCAAAAAGATTTATATATGAAAGCACTGGCCAACCCCTACGGTATGATTTTGGTCACCGGTCCCACCGGTAGTGGAAAGACCGTTTCGCTATATACCGGCCTAAATATATTGAATGTTCCCGAAACCAATATTTCTACGGTCGAAGATCCGGTTGAAATCAACCTGGAGGGGATTAATCAGGTTAATGTAAACGATAAGGCCGGTCTGACTTTCGCCGAAGCGCTGAAGGCCTTTCTACGTCAGGATCCTGACGTGATTATGGTGGGTGAAATTCGTGACATCGAAACCGCAAGTATCGCGATTAAGGCCGCACAGACAGGACATCTTGTATTGTCGACTCTGCATACCAACGATGCCCCACAAACACTCACCCGTTTAATGAACATGGGGGTCCCGGCATTTAACATAGCAACTTCCGTAAATCTGATTATTGCTCAACGACTGGGACGCCGCCTGTGCAGTCAGTGTAAAACACTCGACGACATTCCCGATCAGATTTTATTGAAAGAAGGTTATACCAAGGAAGACCTGAAAGATGGGGTAAAAATTTACAAAGCCGTGGGTTGTGATCAATGTAATAATGGCTGTAAAGGTCGAGTCGGAATTTACCAGGTAATGAGTATTTCGGACGAAATGCGCCGGTTGATCATGGGCGGCGCAACATCCATTGACCTGGCCGATCAGGCCAAAAAGGAAGGCATCCCAGACTTGCGTGAGTCAGCCCTGAAGAAAGTGATGGCGGGTTTGATCAGCCTGGAAGAGGCCAACCGATTAACCAAGGAATAAGCGGGTAATTAAACCAGACATGGCTAAGAAGAAAAAAGTTGCAGAAAAGGTCGAATTCACCTACGAAGGTATTAATCGTGGTGGCGGCAAGGTCAAGGGTGAAATATACGCCTTAAGCGATGCAATGGCGAAGGGTGAACTTCGTAAACAAGGCATTAATCCCACCAAAGTTCGCAAGAAACCGAAACCATTATTTGGCGGTGCTGCAAAAATCACACCCGCTGACATTGCAATATTTGCCCGCCAGATGGCAACCATGATGCATGCCGGGGTACCGATGGTACAGTCGTTTGAAATAATAGGAGAGGGCAATGACAACAAATCCGTGCAAAAAATGATTTTTGGCATTAAGGCCGAAGTCGAAGGAGGACTACCCTTCGCTGAAGCCCTGGCAAAACAGCCACTCTACTTCGATCCATTATTCGTCAACCTGGTTGCGGCGGGGGAACAATCGGGTGCGCTCGAAACTATGCTCGACAAACTAGCGACCTATAAGGAAAAGACAGAGGCGCTAAAAACCAAAGTCAAGAAAGCATTGTATTACCCCATTGCGGTATTGATAATCGCATTTGTTGTCACAGTAATATTGCTCGTATTTGTGGTTCCAAAATTCGAAGACCTGTTTAATTCTTTTGGTGCTGATTTACCTGCCTTAACACAGTTTGTTATCAATCTATCTGAATTTATGCAATCTTATTGGTGGGTGATTGCCGGGGGTATCGGGGGTGCGGTTTATACCTTTTTGCGTATTTTAAAGACCTCTCCTAAATTGCAGGAAGCCGTTGATCGAATCGCCTTGAAGGCGCCTGTCGTTGGTGAAATAACAACTAAATCGGCAATAGCCCGATTTTCACGTACATTGGAAACCATGTCTACTGCTGGCGTACCGCTGGTGGAAGCGCTGGATTCGGTAGCCGGTGCCTGCGGTAATGTTGTTTATTATAAAGCCACCATAAAAATAAGAGACGAGATTTCACAGGGCACTCAACTGCAGACTGCGATGCGTAACACTGGCCTGTTTCCAAATATGGCGATTCAGATGGTATCCATCGGTGAAGAATCGGGTGCGCTGGATTCGATGCTGGCCAAGGTCGCCGATTTTTACGAAAATGAAGTTGATAATGCGGTTGATGCGCTGACATCACTACTGGAACCGATTATCATGGCTGTACTCGGCGTTCTCGTAGGTGGCCTGATCATCTCCATGTATCTGCCCATATTTAAACTGGGCTCGGTGGTGTAGATCGAATTGATTAACGAACTGGTTGCTTTTTTCCAGCTATTTCCAGGCATTTACTTCAGTTGTTTATTTCTATTAGGTCTATGCGTCGGCAGCTTTTTGAATGTAGTCATTTATCGTTTGCCGGTAATGATGCAGCAGGAGTGGCGGCACGACTGCCTCGAATTTCTGGAACAGCCAGACGAGTCCGATACCCAAACCTTTAACCTGCTAACGCCGAGATCCCGGTGCGGCCATTGTGGGCATCTGATTAAGGCCGGTGAAAATATTCCCGTCCTGAGTTATCTGATATTACGGGGCAAATGCGCCGAGTGCTCGACCTCGATATCTATCCAGTACCCATTGGTAGAGATATTGGTCGCGCTCATCTCGCTGCTAATCGGGTGGCATTTTGGCGTCAGTTTTCAGGCGATGGCAGCGCTGGTATTTAGCTGGTGCCTGATTGCGGCCAGTGGCATCGATATCGGTCACAAGTTACTCCCTGACAGCATTACTTTACCCTTACTTTGGCTGGGATTATTGCTGTCTATTTTCAACGTCTTTATCGATCTCCAGACTAGTGTTATAGGGGCAATGGCTGGCTACCTTAGCCTCTGGAGCGTGTATATAGTGTTTAAATGGGCCACCGGAAAGGAAGGAATGGGACATGGGGATTTTAAATTACTAGCCATGCTCGGCGCCTGGATCGGATGGAAATTGCTTTTTGTGGTTATTTTAACCGCTTCTCTGGTCGGCGCCACCGTTGGTATCACAATGATTTTATTGAAGAAAACCGGGCGTGACACGCAAATTCCATTTGGACCCTACCTGGCCACTGCGGGCTGGCTTAGCCTGCTGTGGGGTGAAGAAATTTCGCAGTTCTATTTTAAATTTCTGTAAGTATCGTGCCGGCTGAAAATTGTGCTCACGATCGGTCTTACAGGGGGTATAGCATCGGGTAAAACTACGATCAGCAATTTATTTTCCAGCCATGGTGTGCCTGTCATTGATACTGATATTCTCAGCCGCCATTTGCTGGATATAGATCAACCAGGATATCGAGAAGTTGTGCAACATTTTGGCAACAAGATTTTGCAATCGGATCGGCAAATAAATCGTCGCCAGTTACGTGTTTTAGTATTTTCCGATAAGAACCAAAAAAAAATGCTGGAAACGTTACTTCATCCGATGATATTTGAAGAAACTCAGCATCGAATTGCTCAACATAGCGCCTCCTATATCATTGTAGTCATTCCTCTTTTGTTCAAAACCAGATTTCAATCACTGGTCGACCGCACACTGGTTGTCAATTGTTCGGAAAGCACCCAGATTGAACGCCTGATCAGTCGCGACGACATTGAAATCGGATTAGCGCGTGAAATGATCGCGCAACAATGGAGTAATGAAGAGCGACTAAGTCTGGCCGACGACATCATAGACAACGATCGGAATCATGATCTGGAAACAGGGGTCGCCAGCCAACACAAGAAATACCTGTCGCTCTCTTACCCTACCACAGGAATTGAGAGGTAATGTATCAACCAGGCTATAATTTTTGCGTCAAATTCAGCTATAATCGCCGATCTTGTCGGCTAACAAGCAGAAATGTCAACTAAAAGTCATATCTACGAACAACCATTGAACGAACGCGTCCGTACTTTTCTACGTGTCGAAACGTTAATGCGAAGATTTCACTACTTCACCGCGTTAAAAGGCGACTGGAGTGGCTATAGTGCCCTGCTTGGTATTTTAGAAGTGACGGCTTTACTTGAACGAGGGGATTTAAAACAGGAACTGTTAAAGGAACTGGAGCGTCAATATGGTGCACTGAAACTCCTGGCAACGAAAGATGGGGTAGATAAGGCGAAACTTGATCTGATTTTAAGCAAGCAAAATAATGCAATCGATCAAATCCACAAAATGAGTGGGAAGCTGGGAGAACCTATTAAACGAATCGATTTTTTGCTGGCTATCAAACAGCGTACATCCATACCAGGAGGTACCTGTAATTTCGATTTGCCACAATTAAGATACTGGCTAAACCAGACCCATGAACAAAGATTGAACGATTTATCTCGCTGGGCAGCGCCGTACGTAGAGATTGAGTCTGTAATCGAACTTATCCTGTACGTGATTCGCGACAGCGGGACGCCAAAACAGGTCGTCGCCGATAAAGGGTTTTTTCAACAGTCTCTAGATTCGCAACGCTCAAATCAGCTACTACGTATCGAGATACCCGCTAATAAAGCCTACTATCCGGAAATTAGCGCTGGAAAGCACCGATACTCTGTACGATTTTTAAACTCACAATCTATCGACCAGGTTCCATCACAAGTTACAGAAGATGTGCCTTTTTTGCTTTCGCGCTGTTCGCTATAGCGTCGATAATCGGTTGATCAGCTGCTGGAAACTGGTATTTACCGATATTTTCCACGTTGATCCAACGAACCTCCTGACCTTCCCGGGCTTGAACTTCACCCTCAAAAGCGTGTACTTCCCACACATCTAGCAATATCGAACAATCTTCGTATTCGTATCGAACCTGCTTGAAAGGTTCCGAATCTGTACAAAAAATGCCAACTTCTTCCTTGAGTTCTCGTCGCAAGCCCTCGATTCGCGTCTCTCCGAGTTCAAGCTTACCCCCAGGTAACTCCCATAAACCTTCCAGGTGCTTGCCTTTTTGCCGTTTTGAAATTAGCAAGGAACTGTCTGCCTCAGGCCGCCAAATTATCGCCGCAACGACATGATAAAATGGTACCGACCCTGATAGTTTCGACATCGAACCTAACTCGTTAACTACGATACTCGGCGTTTATTTTTACATAGTCGTAGGATAGGTCGGAGGTCCAAATGGTAGCAGATGTTTCGCCTTGCCACAGGTTCACGGTAAGTTTAATATACTCTTTATCTATTTCAATCTGCCCCAATTCTTCACGATAGGCTTT
>JADFJT010000038.1 GCA_022566015.1 Pseudomonadota bacterium
GCTGTATAGATACCAAATTCATTCACAGCCCCGCCCAGAAAATATAAGTAAACGCCCGAATACAAAGGATGTCGCACGTAACGGTGCATGCCCGTAGTGTGCAATGACTCTTCATCGGCTGTATTATTGCCCGCGGTAGAAAGCTGTGTAAGACCCGAAAAACGGCCCAGGTCGTATTGTTTAAGACTGAATATAATGATAACAACCCCTGCCATTTGACAGGCTATCGCAATAAAGGTCAGCCCATTACTGATCGCGAACACGACCGAATTTTGGCCTAATACTATCTGGCCTCCTATGATTACGAACCCAATATGCAAACTGGAAAACAGGTTATAGCTTATACGGTAAGTGCGCCCAAATAGCGGCTTTAGTATGCGCCTGGCAGACGCCCTCGCAAGCAATGAGTGAATAAATCCGAAACTTAACCAGAGTAAGGAATAGATTGCTATTTCGAGATAAGACATCAGCGTAGTCGGCGCACCTGAAAATGACCTATTCGATCACTATCAGGTAGTAACCCAGATCCTCGAATAAACTTATTTGTCCTGGGCCAGTTGGGGCTACATTGACATAATCGGGAAAATCTTCAGCTAGTACCCCATACCATCCAGCATGAGTTTCACACACGAAGACCGGAACATTATCCGTTACCAACGAGAGAACACTCTGATGTATTTCGCTATATTGGGTCTGGTATTTGGTTTGTAGCGCAAATTCTTCTCGACCATGCGATACGACCGCAAACTCGATATTCGGGTTTTCGCGTCGTACCTTTTCAATGATATATCTGACCTTGGGTAATAGCACTTGCAGGTCATCTTCACCGGCCTCGACAATTTCAAATACTATTCCATCAGGTAAGGGGTCGAGTTGAAGAAACTCGGAGGCTTCGTCGGCCTGAACAGGCGACAGTCCAAGAGCAAGTATGGCCAGTAATGTAGGGATAGCCGTTTTCATTATTTCACATACGAGCCTTAAGCCCTGAATCGATGCGCTGGTCGATAAAGCTACCATAAAAATCGACCAGGGTGTCGTTATCACTTAAGGATATGTAGCTAATGACAACCTTCTGGTTATATTCGTCATTCCTTAGCATGGGCTTTAGAAACTCCTCTCCCAGAATGCGGCAGTAGTCACAGTCTTCGCTAGAAAATTCGATCATCAACACGCGAGCCCCCTCGTTTGCCAGCCTGGATATTCGGGTCAAATCGGTAATCGAAATTAACTCCTGGTCGCGATTACCGGCAGCTATTTCAGATGAACTGAAAGCAAGTACGAAAATGACCCAAAATACTGGCGCTAGCGATATTCGTGAAAGTGTTATTGAAGTCATTTTTCGATATTAATTAGTAGCCAAAATGCTCTTTAATCACAATCTGGCTCTTCTTCCTCGTCTTCCCCGCTAACGTCTAGCTACCAGTTATCAAGCCTGTCGATACCTTATATTTCAACTCGGATAAAGATGAGCAAAACAGGTGCCATCATTGTCGTAGTCAAGTCTGACGGCAAACTTTATTCCGCCACCAAAGAAGTCAAGGTCACCACAGATGGTTGCGGTGGCTAATAGAACACTAGATTCGGAGAAAACTCATGGCAATTAAAATTCGCGCTAAAGCAAAAAATGGTGTTACCACTGTCAAGACCCTAATAAGCCACGCGATGGAATCTGGCCTTCGCAAAGACAAGAAGACTGGCAAGAAAATTTCCGCACACCACATTACCGTAGTAATGGCGGAATATAACGGCAACTCTGTCATGACGACAAATTGGGGGCCCGCTATTTCCAAGAATCCTTACCTGTCTTTCAAGTTCAAAGGCGGCGCCCCGGGCGAGATGGTAAAGATTTCCTGGATAGATAACAGAGGTAGGAGCGAGAGCCTCGAAGCTGCTATCAAATAGTCTGTTATGGCCGGGATGGGAATAGCCATTATATCTGCCCAAACAGTAGCGGCTGAGCTTAAGGAAAAACGCCTGATTGCCTTAAACGTCAAGGGATTACCGATCAACAGGAAATGGTATGTCGTTAAGCATGCCAATAAACGCCTGCTTCCCACCTCCCAGGCCTTATGGGATTTCCTATCCACATCCGCTAAAAACTACCTGCCCAACTTCAGGTAATATAGAATTCGCTGATTTGTTCAATCGAGAGGCTTATGAAATTAGTTAATTATTCTTCCGGCCGCAACAGGCCGCAACTAGGGGTAATACTCGGCGACCGAATTATCAATTTACACGAATCGTCGCATGGCCAGTTACCCGACGATATGCATCAATTTCTCGAATTAGGGGATCCCGGCATGACCACCGCCAGGGGCATCGTCTCCTCAGCTACCGACGGCGATAGCCTCGATTCGGTCGAACTCATGTCACCGATATGCAAACCCTCCAAAATCGTTGCGATTGGTCTTAACTATTTGGATCACGTGAAAGAAATCGGTGTGCCAATTCCCGAGATCGCTACTACGTTTTGTAAATTTCCAAGCTCGATCATCGGCCCGAACGATGAAATTTGCTGGAGTAACCAGATTACTCAGAAGGTAGATTACGAAGCAGAGCTGGCAATCGTGATTGGCAAAACTGCGCGCAATGTGGCTGAAGTCGATGCATTCGATTATATTGCCGGTTATATGAACTGTAACGACGTCACTGCACGCGATTTACAATTTGACCTGGGTGACCAGTGGATTCGTGGGAAATCGCTGGATAGTTTTTGCCCCTTGGGGCCGTGGTTGGTCACCCGGGATGAAATTCCCGATCCCAACAATTTATCCATTAAAAGCCTGTTAAACGGGAGGCTGATGCAGGACTCCAATACCAGTGAACAGATATTCAAAGTTGCATTCCTGATCGAGTACCTGAGCGCGGCATTTACGCTGCTGCCTGGAGACATAATCATCACCGGAACCCCGAGTGGAGTCGGCGCTTTTCGAAAACCACCCGTCTGGTTAAAACAGGGTGACACCATTAGTGTCGAGGTCGAGGGGCTTGGACGGCTCAACAACCCCTGTGTCGAATTATAGAGACTCGGTTTGATACCGATCGGTAAAACACGGTTGTCATCTCGGCGCTTCGCCTAGATGGACGTAGCGGTTCAGCCTGTCGGCGGTAGAACGATGCAGCAAGCCCGGGTCGAGACCACGGGATGACACTGTCGATTTTCTGACCGAATCAGCAACATCGGTATCGCTCCAGACAACGGCAGGCTCGAGCCGCAGGATGACATAAAAATCCTGTTTAAATGAGTTCAGCTACTATGCTATATTCCAGTTATCCCCTCTTGAGAATTAATCATGCCTGATCAAACGGTGATTAAATTTGACCCTTATGGACACCCGGACACTGGACTACAAACCTGGGATCCAATACCGAAAGAACAGATCGTGGCGGGCGATCCTGTACAACGCGGGCACCAGTTTTACGATTACGCCAATGACAGGGTAAGCTCTGGTGTCTGGGATTGCACCACAAACACGTTAAAAGGTGGGCCCTACGAGGTCGACGAATTCATGATAGTTCTCGAAGGCTCGATATCGATCGAGGACATGTCTGGAAATACTGAAACATTTCGGAAAGGTGACAGCTTCATCCTTCCCAAGGGAACCGATTGCATCTGGAAACAAACCGAATATGCGCGAAAATACTATATTATCCACGATAACCAGTCGAGCAGCACTCTGGAAAACCCTGAGAAACTCGCCGTCATCCGGGTAGATAGTTCCGCAGAATTACCCAGAATCACAAACCATGACGAATCTCAGTATCTAAGCGATATACCCGATATGGGAATGAATGTTTTGTATACTGATCCGTCCGGTAAGTATATCGCTGGCGTCTGGGACTGCAGCCCGATGCAGCGAGTTGCGGTTACCATCGAACGTAGCGAATTGATGCATATTCTCGAAGGTAGTGGGTCGATTACCAATGCCGACGGCGTCGAATTTAGCTTTAAAGCTGGCGATACTTTCCTGGTGCCTGTCGGTATGGGTTACCAGTGGAAAAATGACAATTACGTGAAAAAGGTTTTTTGTAGCTATACACCATAAGGCTAGCGGTGTAAAAAAACACTGGTTTAGCTCCCCGCATCATATCTACCTGGCATACCCACTGTGTTATGGGCATAGCCCTAAATATTGTGCCCGCACTCTAGCGGTGTAGAATGGGAACGTTTATTTAGAGTAAACGTTTTGCATGTTATTTACCTACGACCCAATACTGGTCATGTTCTCGGTAATTGTCGCAATTTTAGGCGCCTACACCTGCTTTGATCTTGTTATCCGGATCCGCAAAAACCAGCAAGCTGTCAACAAGGCTTTGCTGATTGGAGCGGCATTCGCAATAGGCGGCAGTATATGGTCGATGCATTTTATAGCGATGCTGGCATTGAACTTGCCCATCGTTATCCGCTACGACATACTGATGACGCTGATATCGGGGCTGGTCTCGGTACTGATGACTGCTGTGGCGTTGCTGATAGTTTCAACCGCCTCATATAGTTTTAAGCGTATAGTCGTTGCCGGCATCATCATGGGTCTCGGCATTTCAAGCATGCACTATGTCGGTATGTCGGCCATTCGCGGAAACTGCGAAATTTCTTATTCAGCAGTATGGGTCTCTATCTCTGTCGCCATAGGTATGGCAGCATCGACCGCATCGCTCTGGTCGGCAATGACTCTACATGGTGTCTGGCGCAGAGTAGTTGCCGCCCTGGTGATGGGAGTTTCGATATCAGGTGTCCACTATACCAGCATGGCGGGCACTACATTTTTATCTATCGATAAGGCGATAGAGCTCTCGCAGCCCATACTCAGCCCTTTCAGCCTCGGCCTGATAACCGCTATCGCTACCTTTATTATTCTGGGGGGCACGTTATTAACCCTGGTTCCTGACCGCAGCCTGATTCCGATAAAAGGCAATCAAACCCGAAATCGCCACGCTCATACCGGCAAGCCATTTGCCGATACCGAACGACCGCCTGAAACTGAGCATCCCGAAACAGAATTTCAGTTTGGCAAATTGCCAATTCTAAGAAACCATAAAACCTACTTCATCGACATTGCGGATGTCCTTAGCGTTAGCGCGGATGGTCATTACACGACGGTCCAGACCAGAGATAACGAATATCATTTTTGCAGCCATTCACTCAGCCGCGTAGAGGAGGAACTCGATCCGCAAGTGTTTCTTCGGGTTCACCGCAGCCATATTGTCAACTTGAACCATGTCGAGAGTTTTGAACGCCAACATGACAAGGGGCTGATTTTTATGCGTGGAGATGAAGCTAGCCCGATACCGGTCAGTCGTACCAATATCGGTAAACTGCAAAGCGTACTCGGTATTTAACCAAACCGAAATTGACTCGAAATCCGAATCGCTGGCTTCGATTTCCTGACCCGGCATCCAGGACCAGTAATTTTCGTGCAGCAGAGGCGTATTTCGTGCACCAACCGCATGATTCGTGCAATACCAATTGTGGCACTCGCTGCCAAGCTCCTAGAATGCAGGCTTAGTGGTATAAAACACCATCGTAATAATAATTTATATACTCTGGAGGTCCCGACCATGATTCCCCCGTCGTTCCAATATCACGCTCCAGGCTCGGTTGACGATGCCGTAGCCTTGCTGAGTCAATATGGTGACGAAGCAAAATTACTGGCTGGCGGCCACAGCCTGCTGCCAATGATGAAACTTCGATTTGCAGAACCCGAACACCTGGTCGATATTAATAATATCGAATCGCTCAAAGGCATTCGCGAAGAAAACGGTGAAATCGTAATCGGAGCTATGACCACCGAGAGCGCATTGATCAGTTCGGCTTTGTTGCAGGAAAAGTGTCCGCTATTACCCGAAGCGGCAGGTTTAATTGGCGACCCACAGGTACGAAATCGTGGCACCATCGGTGGGGATATTGCCCACGGCGACCCCGCAAACGATCATCCGGCATTAATGATGGCGCTCGACGCCATCTTTACGCTGGTTGGGCCCAACGGATCGCGTCAGGTAGCCGCTAACGATTTTTACCTCGGCACTTTTTATACCGCGTTGGAAGCAGACGAAATCCTGACTGAAATTCGATTTTCGCCCCAGTCGCCGAATACCGGTGCTTCGTATCACAAACTGAAGCGTAAAACCGGCGACTTCGCGACTGCCGCCGCCGCAGCCGTGATTGAAATGTCTGGCGATACCTGTCAGCGCGCGCGCATCACATTAACCAATCTTGGTCCGACCGCATTGAGAGTCAAGGATGCCGAGGCAGTATTAGTAGGCCAGGTGATCACCGATGATTTAATCGACCAGGCTGCGCAAAAAGCCATGGACATATGCGATCCGGTACAGGATTTGCGTGGAGACGTCGAATATAAAACACACATGGCCGGCGAAATGACTCGCCGCGCCATTAAAACCGCCATCGAACGCGCGAAGGGGTAATCGATATGTCTAAAACACAGGTCAATTTCATTCTCAACGGTCAACCCGTCGAGGTACTGGTCGAACCACGCGAGCTACTCATCCATGTACTGCGCGAGCAATTACTACAAACCGGCAGCCATATCGGTTGCGAAACCAGCCATTGCGGCGCCTGCACGGTAGACTTCAACGGCGAATCGGTTAAATCCTGCACCCTGTTTGCAGTTCAGGCGCAAGACGCAAAGGTGATCACGGTCGAAGGCCTGGTGAGCAATGGTGAACTGCACCCGTTGCAACAGGCATTTATGGATGAACATGGACTGCAATGCGGATATTGTACCCCTGGCATGTTAATGCGCAGTTACCGGTTATTGCAGGAAAACCCAGACCCTACCGAAGCAGAAATTCGTCAGGGTATATCGGGCAATCTGTGCCGCTGCACGGGTTACCAGAATATTATCAAATCCATCCAGAAAGCGGCGGCAGTGATCAACGAAAGTGGTCACGACGAAGCTAAATCAGCCTGAATCCGGGGAGAAAAATTATGGCCGCAACAGCAGAAAGTTTAGAACGCAAGGAAAAATTACAAGGCATCGGGTGTTCCCGTAAACGCAAAGAAGATCCACGATTCATCCAGGGCAAAGGTATCTATGTCGATGATGTCAAACTCCCCGGCATGGTCTATGGCGCCCTGGTACGCAGCCCCCATGCCCATGCCCGAATAAAATCCATCAATAAAGAAAAAGCACTGGCCTTGCCGGGAGTAATAACCGTATTAACAGCGGATGACCTCAAACCACTGAACCTGCACTGGATGCCGACGCTGGGCAGTGATGTGCAGGCCGTGCTGGCCGATGAGAAAGTCGGATTTCAATTGCAGGAAGTCGCAATGGTTATCGCCGAAGAACGCTATATCGCGGCGGATGGCGTAGACCTGGTGGAAGTGGAATACGAAGAATTACCCGCCATTACCGATCCACACAAATCGATGGATCCCGATGCACCTATTATCAGGGAAGACCTGGTCGGTAAAGATGAAGTGGGTCATGGCAAACGCCTGCATGATAACCACATCTTTACCTGGGAAGCGGGGGATAAAGACAGTACCGACGCCGTTTTTGACAAGGCGGAAGTCACGATCAAAGAAGAAATCCTGAATCCCCGTGTGCATCCCTGTCCGATAGAAACCTGTGGTTGTGTGGCTTCATTTGACAAGATTAATGGGCATCTGACGGTACACATGACGACCCAGAATTCACATCTTGTGCGCACCGTGCTGGCCATGCTTTCAGGCATACCGGAGAGCAAAATTCGTGTCATCACCAATGATATCGGGGGTGGATTTGGTAACAAGGTACCCATTTATCCAGGCTATGTGGTTGCCATAGTCGCCTCGATCGTACTCGGTCGACCAGTCAAGTGGATCGAGAGTCGCATTGAAAATCTTTCCACCACCGGATTCGCTCGAGATTACCATGGTACAGCCGAACTGGCGGCAGACAAGGAAGGCCACATCCAGGCACTGCGCTTTAACGTGCTGGCCGATCACGGCGCCTTTAATGCCCACGTTTCCGCGACAAAATGGCCCGCCGGCCTGTTTAGTATCTGTACCGGTTCTTACGACATTCCCACCGCCTATGTCAAGGTCGATGCAGTCTTTACCAATAAAGCACCCGGTGGCGTGGCGTACCGCTGTTCTTTACGCGTCACCGAGGCGGTATACCTGATCGAACGCATGATCGATATACTGGCGCAAAAACTCAATATCGATAAAGCAGAAATTCGCAGGCGCAATTTTATCCAGGCGGATCAATTCCCCTATAACACATCGCTGGGCTGGACCCTGGACAGCGGTAATTATGGACCCGCGCTGGACAAGGTTTTAAAAGCGGTCGATTACGAAGGCCTGCGTAAAGAGCAGGCAGAAAAACGCGCAAAAGGCGAGTTAATGGGTATAGGGATTTCAACCTTTACCGAGATCGTCGGTGCGGGACCCACCAAGGCCTGTGACATACTCGGCATAGGTCTATTTGATAGCTGCGAAATTCGCGTTAATCCAACCGGCAGTGCCATTGCCCGCATGGGAACCCAGTCCCAGGGCCAGGGGCATGAGACAACCTATGCTCAGATCATCGCCACCGAACTCGGAATTCCATCGGATGAAATCCAGGTGGAAGAGGGGGATACAGATAAAGCGCCCTATGGCGCCGGCACCTGGGGTTCACGCACGACACCGGTAGGCGCCGCTGCTGTCACCAAAGCTGCACGTAAAATCCGCGACAAGGCGCGTAAGATAGCCGCCCACCTGCTCGAAGTGAGTGAAGACGACCTCGAATGGGACGTCGATCAATTCAGGGTAAAAGGGGTGCCAGACCAGGTCAAGACCATGAAAGAGATCGCCATGGCAGCCTATAGCAATGTACCTGAGGGCATGGAAAATGGACTGGAGGCAGTCGATTACTATGACCCACCGAACTTTACCTTCCCCTTTGGCGCTTATGTCTGCGTGATCGATATCGATCCCCAGACGGGCGAGATCAAGGTCCGCCGATTCTACGCCCTGGACGATTGTGGCACGCGTATCAATGACATGATCATCGAAGGCCAGATCCATGGCGGCTTAACGGAAGCCTTCGCAGTTTCCATGGGACAACTGATCGATTTCGATGAAGAAGGCAATTTACTCGGTAACAGTTTGATGGATTACTTCGTGCCGACCGCGGTCGAAACGCCGCACTGGGAAACCGATTACACGGTAACCCCATCGCCGCATCATCCTTTGGGCGCCAAAGGCGTTGCAGAATCTCCCCACGTGGGCGGTATCCCCTGCTTCTCCAATGCGGTCATAGACGCCTTATCGCATCTCGGCGTGACCCATGTGGATATGCCACACACCGCTGCGCGTATCTGGAAGAAATTGCATGAATTGGGGGTGGCCAAGTAAGATGTTGCCCTGGCCCTCACCCTTACCCTCTCCCAGAGGGTGAGGGTGAGGCTGTAGCATGAAATTAAAAATCAGGAGTAGATTTAAGTGAAGGTTAAGCTCGAAAAGACATACCCGGTGGCGGCATCGGCGGATGCGGCCTGGAAATTTTTACAGGATATAAAAAGTGTCGCATCCTGCATGCCGGGTGCTGAAATAACCGAGCAAAGCGATGAGACTCATTTTAAAGGCATGGTTAAGATCAAGATTGGGCCCGCAGTCGCATCTTTCAAAGGCGAGATCGAAGTACAGGGCATAGATGCCGAAAAAAGGGAGTTGATTCTACTGGGCAAGGGTGCTGACTCTAAGGGTTCATCGAGCGCAAGCATGCTCCTGACTGCATCTATCCGTGAAACAGAAAATGGCCAGTGTGAGTTAATTGGCCGCTCAGAAGTCACGGTGAATGGCAAGATGGCGAATTTTGGTGGCCGTATGATGGACGCTATATCGGAGCGAATACTACAACAATTTGCCGATAATTTTGCCAACAACGTGATTGCCATGGGCGAGGGATCCGATGCTGAAGCTGCCGCTGTCAAGGTAGCTGAGGCGCCCAAAGAACTGAATGGCATTGCCATTATTTGGCAACTCGTTACAGACTTTATGAATAAATTATTTGGTCGAGAGCCTAAATCGTCTTAAGCTGTCTCTGATTACGCTCAATGGCGAATAGAACATGTCAGAAACCCCGCACACCGAAAACAAGCTGGTCAGCAACCTGCAAAGGGATTTATTCGAGGCAGAATACGTAGCGGATCAAAGTCTTTCATCAACTCTTTTATTAATGACAAAATTACAACGTCCCTTGCTGGTTGAAGGCGACGCGGGCGTGGGTAAAACAGAGATCGCCAAGGCATTATCCAAATCGTTCGACTGCCCATTAATACGATTACAGTGTTACGAAGGCCTGGATGTTAATTCAGCGGTGTATGAATGGAATTACCAGCATCAATTGTTATCCATTAAGATTCAGGAAGCCAGGGATCTTCCCACCTCGGAGAAGCATATATTCAGTGAGGAATTTCTCCTCAAACGACCATTGCTTGAAGCCATCAGCCTGCCCCGGTCGCCGGTATTGTTAATCGATGAAATTGATCGTGCCGACGAAGCCTTTGAAGCCTTCTTACTGGAGGTATTGTCAGACTTTCAGATCAGCATCCCCGAGTTAGGCACCATTACTGCCAGCAGTATCCCTCATGTCATATTAACTTCTAACGGGACACGAGAATTGAGCGATGCGCTGCGACGACGATGCCTGTATTACTATGTGGACTATCCAGATTTTGATAAAGAATTGCGTATTGTCAGAAAACGTCTGCCCGATATTAATCGCCAATTATCCAGTCAGATAGTCGAATGTATACAGTCATTTCGCAAACTGGACCTGCGCAAAAAACCCGGCATCGGTGAAACCCTGGATTGGGCCGCCGCATTAATTCAGCTGAATGTCGAAAACCTGAGTAGTGATCCTGAACTCATTATGGATACGCTTGTGTGTGTACTTAAGACCAGAGACGATCGTAACCTGGTCACGAAAGACGTACTGGAACAACTTGTGATGAAAGCGGGTTAAATCATGCACCTGGTTAATCATAAGGACACGAGGCACGAAGAGCTGGGCAATACGCTGGTCAGCCGGATACTGGAATTTGTTCGCTTTGTCCGTGAAAATGATTTTCAAATCGGCGTACGGGAAGAACTGGACGCATTAACGGTCGCGAAACATTGCAATATTACCGATCAAAAACGTCTGCACTGGGGGCTGCGGAGTTTACTCTGCTCAAACAGCGAGGAATGGAAGCGGTTTGATAATCTGTTCAAAATTTACTGGCTACAACCGGTAAAGCGTACCAGTCATATACAGGGGTCTATTCCTGGCGGCAAACTTCCATTCGATGCCGCCACAGAAAATTCGGTCGACAATCAGGAAATAAAAGAGATAAATAGCACTCAACAGGACGAACAAGGCGACGATCCTGTCGGCCAGGGCGGCACTCGCTCCGGTGCCAGCCAACACGAATCACAGCTAAAAACCGATTTTCGTTTTTTGACCGACACTCAGCAAATGCAGCGGATGGAAGAAATGGTAGAGCGTTTGGCCAGGCGTATGCGTCGTCGCTTACTCCGACGTTATCGTAACCTGCAGCGAGGACAGCGGATTGATTTAAGGCGCACCATTCGAAATAGCCTGAGTCATGGTGGCATACCGCTGGAACTGGTATTCAAACGGCGCCTTCGTCGATTGCCAAAACTGGTATTATTGCTCGATGTGAGTCGATCGATGAGTTTTTACAGTTACCTGTTTTTGCGCTTTGCTCGCGGCATTGTTGGTGCTTTCAAAGATGCTGATGCGTTTATTTTTCACACGCATCTTGTCCAGGTAACCGATGCCTTGCACGAGCGTAATATAAATATCGTCACAAAGAGACTGGCCGTATTGTCCGCAGGCTGGGCAGGTGGTACCCGTATCGGCGAGTGTTTGCAATCGTTTAACCAGCACTACGCGAAACGCATTCTAAACTCTCAATCCATCGTTATGATATTTAGTGATGGCCTGGATACCGGTACGCCGGAATTATTTTCCGAACAGTTGGCATTAATAAAAAGGCGCGCAAAGAAAATAGTATGGCTCAATCCATTACTGGGCAGGGATGGATACGAACCGACGGCTCAATGCATGCAGGCAGCCTTGCCAATGCTAGACCTGTTCGCTTCCGCGCATAACGTGGAAAGCCTGTTGGCCCTGGAACCCCAGCTGGCGAAGCTTTAATGATCAGAGGTGACTCAATGTCAAAATCCACCCATCTCGACGCCTGTTTTAAAGGCCTGGCTAATGAAGAGACGCCGCTCGCGCTGGCGACCGTGATTCAAACCGCGCTGTCTACTTCCGGTAATGTCGGTGACAAGGCTCTGGTCAGTGCTCAGGGCATTATAGAAGGCTGGATTGGCGGAGGATGCGCACAGCCCGCAGTCATCGAAGCCGCACGCCAGGCGCTCGAATCGGCCCTGCCCTGCCTGATACGGGTAGGTCCTAAAGGCGAATGGGAAACGCTCGACGGAATAGTCGATTTTTCTTCGGGATGTCTCAGCGGTGGCACACAGGTGATATTTATCGAACCATTGAACAGGCAGGTGAAACTGAACATTCTGGGCGATTCTCCAGTCGCCCTGAGTCTGTCTGATCTTGCCGGACGCTTAGATTTTGCGGTAACAGTCACAGGCCCCGAGCTCGATCCCACGCAGTTTTCTGAAACAGTGCAAATAGAACATGACTTCGAGACCGCCGATGGAGACTACATCGTAGTCACTACACAGGGCCGACACGATCGCGCGGCGTTGAAAGCGGCGCTGAATAGCAATGCCACATACATAGCGATGGTTGCCAGTCATAAAAAAATAACCGGCCTAAAAGCAAGCCTGATTAAGAGTGGCATAGATGCCAGCGAACTGGAACGCGTCCACAGCCCGGCTGGCATTGATATCGGAGCGGTATCGCCTGCCGAAATTGCACTTTCAATCCTGGCCGAACTGGTGGCTGTGCGTCGTGCTGGAAGCAGGCAAAAGATCCCCGGCGTACAGGAAGCGCTTGCGCAATCAACAAATCCGGTCAGCGACGACGATAGCGGGGGTTGCTGTAGTGGCCAGGGATGAGTCGAAGATTTCAGCCATCGTACTCGCTGCTGGCGAGTCGCGACGCATGGGAAAAATCAACAAATTGCAGATGCCCATTAGAGGTGTGCCATTACTAAGACGCAGCCTGGAAACACTGCTGGCATCAAAACTTGGCGAAATAGTGGTGGTGCTCGGTCACGACAGATCGCACACACAGGCATTGTTCGAAGACCTGCCTGTACGCACAGCATACAACGACGATTACCAATCGGGGCAGATGACTTCGGTTCATTGCGGTCTTGCTTCCCTGACCCAGGCGAGCGAAGGCGTGATGGTGGCGCTCGGGGACCAGCCGGCCCTGACGGTCCGGGATATCGACTTTTTAATCGACGCTTTCCTCAACCGAAAGGGGGGCGAAGTCATGATACCGGTATTCGAAGGCGAGCGCGGCAACCCGATTATTATCAGCAGACAGAGTCAACAGGAAATAATCAACGGAAAATATAATCTGGGCTGTCGTCGATTTATCGAAAACAATCCTGCTCTGGTGCGAACCGTGGAAATGCCGGTGAGCTCGATTCTGATCGATCTCGATACACCGATTGATTACCGCAATTACTGCGATTCCCACTCGAATCACGATAAATTAACGCTACTACAACAGGAAAATTAACCATGGCAAAAGATTTCCTCGACTATCTGATCTCGATACGTCAGCAAAACACGCCTTATGCGGTGGCCACGGTAATCGATGTGGTTGGATCGACATCGGCAAAAACGGGTTCCAAGGCATTGATCGATCATAACGGACGCGTGGTAACAGGCTGGGTTGGTGGTGGTTGTGCTGAATCTGCCACTTGTCAGGCAGCGGAAAAATGTATGCAAAGCGGGGAAACCGAAATTATAGAAATCGACCTGGACGACGAAGTTTTGGGTGCAGGCATGCCTTGCGGAGGTCATATGCGCGTTTATATTGAGCCAACCCTGCCGAAACCATCGCTCTGGATTATGGGGCATGGGGCTGTCGCCGAGCATCTGTGTCACCTGGCAGATTTAATGGGTTTTTCGGTCATCGTGAACGACAGCATGGCCGAACGCGACAAGTTTCCCGATGCCACTCAGCTCATTACCGACGATATCGATTACAGCCTGCTAGTCCCTAAAGCCGAGGATTTTGTGGTGATTGCGACCCAGCACAAGGGCGACCATGAATCTATGTCGAAGGCGCTGGCGTCAGAGGCACAGTACATCGCATTGATCGCCAGCCGCAAGCGCTCTCGGCTGGTACTAGATTACCTTCGAGATAGAAAATTTTCTGAAGCCGATATAAAACGCGTGATGGCGCCCAGTGGAATCGATATCGGCGCGCGTTCGCCTGCTGAAATAGCCCTGAGCGTGATCAGTGAAATGGTATTGGTGCGCCGACAGGCCAGTGGCGAACGCATGCGCGATACACTGCACCGTGAAGATCCTGCACCGAAGGCCGTGGCTGGTGGCAAGGGTGAGCGCTAAAGCAACATCGGTCGCCCCCCCGGACAGTGTTGACTTCGACGCCATACGAAAAGACTTTCCGATATTCAACAATAGCGCTCAAACACTGCATTATCTGGACTCTGCCGCGAGTAGCCAGAAACCCGATTGCGTCATCGATACCATCGCCGACTGTTACCGTAGCCACTACGGCCCGGTACATCGTGGCCTGTATCCGCTGGCAGAATCAGCCAGCGAATCCTATGAAAAAGCACGCCAAACGCTGGCACAGTTTATCAATGCCCCTTCCTCCGACGAGGTAGTATTTACCCGCTCGGCCACCGAAGCAATCAACCTGATTGCCAGTGGATGGGCAGGACCACGACTCAGGGCAGGCGATGAAATTTGGCTTAGCCAGATGGAACACCACTCCAATTTCCTGCCCTGGCAACGAGTATGCCGTGACCGGGGCGCAAGCTTACGGGTAATTCCACTGGATAGCTCCGGACAGTTAAATCTAGAAAAAGCCGTAGGCCTGTTCGGTAGTAAAACCCGGCTCATCGCTATTACACAGGTCTCCAATGTACTGGGCACTATCAATCCACTGGAAGCGATTATTAATCAGGCCTCGCGCCACTCTATTCCAGTACTAGTCGATGCCGCGCAGTCGGTAGGCCATATGCCGGTCGATGTGCAGTCGCTCAATTGTGACTTCCTGGTCGCGTCGGCGCATAAAATGTGTGGCCCCAACGGCATTGGAATTCTCTATGGGAAAAAGGAAAGACTGATGGAAACCGAACCACTGTTGCTGGGTGGCGGCATGGTCGACCAGGTGCAGAGCGAAAATAGCCTATGGGCCGATATACCGGCACGCTTCGAGGCTGGATCACCCAATTTGGCCGGTGCACTGGGTTTTGCCGCGGCTGCCGACTACATTCAGAAAATCGGCAGACACCAGATAGAGCAACGTGAACAGGATCTGGCCGCCAGCGCCTTCGAAGTACTGTCCGGCATCGATGGCGTTACTATTTACGGACCTGATAATAGCCAGAAAAGAAGTGGCATACTGTCGTTTAATATTGAAGGTTTTCATCCCCACGATATCGCTCAAATAGCGGGCGAACGCGGGGTAGCAATCCGCGCCGGGCATCATTGTTGCCAGCCACTGATGCAGCACCTCGGTATCTCGAGTACTGCCAGGGCCAGCTTCAGTTTTTACAATAATCAGGAAGATATAACAGCGCTGGAATCGGCTATCCTCGAAACCAAAAAAATTCTGGGTGCCTGAAAAATGGACAGTGTTTACAGGGCTGTTTTACTCGACCACTTTCACAATCCACGTAATAAAGGTGACCTCGACGCCATGGACAGGGTTAAACGAGGCAGCAACCCACGCTGTGGCGATGAGATCGAAGTGGGAATCAAAACGGACAAAAAAGTGCTGGAGTCAGTGAAATTTCGCGGTCGAGGGTGTTCGATTTGTCTGGCTTCCGCTTCGATCATGAGCGAATGTACAACGGGCTTGACAGTACGGCAGGCGCAGGACCTGATCCGGCAAATGCTCGCCTGGTTCGACGATACGCAAGCTGATGCTCCACCAGTGACAACACTGGCAGCATTCGGTGCGGTAAGACAGCATCCAGCGCGAAAAAAATGTGTGCTGCTCGCCTGGATCGCACTGGACGAAGCCCTGGCCTGAGATCAGCAGGTCTGGAGCAACGCCCTGTGACAACAGCATTTTTCGCTCTCCGAAATTGGTCACTTTTGGCTGAAACCTAATCCACACTGTCACCCCTGGCGTGGTCTGATAATATCGGCCCACTGTAAAGGGTAATCGAGGACATAATAAAATGATCCAGACACACGCTGCTTCGGCCTATAACTATCCGTTGCTGATCAGGCACCTGTTGCACACGCCGCTGGCCTGCACGCCCGAACAGGAAATTGTCAGCGGTGATACGCGTTATACCTACCGCATATTTGCCCAACGCATAAACCAGCTCGCAGGCGGCCTGGCTTCAATAGGAGTGAAAAAAGGAGACACTGTAGCGGTGATGAACCACGATAATCATCGCTACCTGGAGTGTTTTTTCGCGGTTCCAATGATGGGCGCGGTATTGCACACGATCAATATACGACTCTCGCCCGAGCAAATACTCTATACCATCAATCATGCCGAAGACGATGTGATCCTGGTGCATGCGGATTTTCTGCCCATCATCGAACGGATCCGGGATCGATTCGAGCGGCCCACGAAACTGGTTTATCTCAACGATAGTGAAGAACCCGAAATACCCGATTATTGCGTGATCGAATATGAAGCCATGCTGGATGCCGCCCAAGGCAGGTTTGAGTTCGAAGACTTCGACGAAAATACGCCGGCAACGACATTTTATACGACTGGAACGACTGGCGAACCCAAGGGGGTATTCTTCAGCCACCGTCAACTGGTGTTACATACGCTGGCGTTCCTGGCCGGAATCGGTTCGGGTAGCGGTAGCAATCGATTCCACCGCGGCGACGTGTATATGCCAATCACGCCGATGTTCCACGTACACGCCTGGGGTGTTCCCTACGCAGCCACGCTGATGGGCGTCAAGCAAGTTTATCCGGGACGCTACGAACCGTCTGTTTTACTGAGTTTGATCGAGCGCGAAAAAGTGACCTTTTCTCACTGCGTGCCGACTATTTTACATATGCTACTGAGCGCGCCTGAAGCTGGTCAGACCGATCTGTCTCATCTAAAAATGATTATCGGAGGCTCCGCACTGTCCGAGGGTCTGGCGCGCACAGCGCTTGAACACGGCATCAACATTTTTACCGGCTACGGATTGTCAGAGACCTGCCCGATCTTGACGATTGCCGATTTATCGGGTGTTGATGAAGTCACCCGCGATGACGAATCAATTACCCGACGATGTAAAACTGGGCTACCCATGGTAATGGTCGATCTCAGAGTCGTCGATTCAAACATGAAGGATCTAGAAAACCAGTCGACTGGAGAGGTAGTAGTGCGCGCCCCCTGGTTAACCCAGGGTTATACGCGAAACCCCGCAGGTTCCGAAGATTTGTGGCAGGGCGGATATATGCATACCGGGGACGTCGGTTATATCGATGAAACCGGCTCGCTCAAGATTACCGACCGCATGAAAGACGTGATCAAATCGGGTGGCGAGTGGATCTCCTCCCTCGAACTGGAAGATATCGTCTCACGCTGCGAAGGTGTCGCAGAAGTAGCCGCTTTCGCTATTCCGGATGAACGTTGGGGGGAACGCCCGATGCTGGTCGTGGTAAAAAGTATGAATGACCAAACCAACGTAAGCCTGGAATCTATCCAGAACGCAGTGCGCGCCGAAGTCGATAGCGGTCAACTATGCAAATGGGCTATTCCAGACCGGGTCGAATTCGTCGATGAAATACCTAAAACCAGCGTCGGCAAACTAGACAAGAAAGTGTTGCGGGTCAGGTATGGCGCCAATCAAAGTTCATAGCCAAAGCTACTATAAAGCCCGTCATTCTGGCCTCATGGATATCCGTCATACCGGAATTAGGGAACTTCGTCATTCCGGCCTCTGAGCCGATACGTCGGACCGCGGAATCTATTGAAAGGTGGCACGAAAAGATACTTTAGACGCGGTAGTACGTAGATTTCGGCGGTCCGACGCTTCGGTCAAGCCCGGAATGACGTATTAGATATTCCCGAATGGCGAATAAGAATGTCTAAAATCACGAATTAGAATACCTGGAATGACGAATTAAATTAATGTTAATGAATTAAAAAATATAAATGGGTAATAATAAACAAAAATGGATCTGCACAAAAATACTGATACTCTGAATGCTTATCACTCCATCGTCATTCCGGCATGTTTTTAGCCGGAATCTAAGGTAAATGGACGCATTATTACTAATTATGGCTCCGTTTTCGATAGATTCCGCGGTCCGACGTATCGGCTCGTGGGCCGGAATGACAGGATGGTTTTATAGCGAAATTTCGAATTATTTTTAATCACAGTAATTTCATGCAGAGCCATTTAAACAAATGATCCATTACCAAGTATCAGGCAACATTGCTTTGATTACCCTGGATGCTGCACCGGTGAATGCGCTGGGTCAGGCGATGCGCGAAAATTTGCTCGAAAATCTGCATAAGGCCCACTCAGACGCGTCGGTAAAAGCCATTGTCATCGGTTCCAATCTGGCGCTTTTCTGCGGCGGTGCCGATATCGAAGAATTCGACAGTGACAGGTTATGGGCCTCACCCACGCTGCACGATCTGAATGACGCAATCGAAAATGGTCCCAAACTGACGATAGCCGCAATCAATGGCATCGCAATGGGTGGTGGGCTCGAACTGACGATGGCCTGCGATTATCGCCTCGCGCGCCGGTCGGCAAAAATGGGGTTGCCCGAGATCAAGCTGGGTTTGTTTCCTGCTGCGGGCGGCACCCAACGCCTGCCGAGACTCGCGGGTCTGCAATTTGCGACCGATATGATTCTTTCGGGCACCCCTGTCAGCGCTGACCAGGCGCTGGAAAGCGGGCTGCTGAACCGAGTCGTGCCTGACGATGCTGACTTTGACGAACAGGCGATTAACTTCGCCAAGGATCTGATTAAGCGTAATGCTCCACGCCGAAACTGCTCGGAAATTGAAGTCGAACTGGCGCAGGCGGGTGATCATTTTTTTGACCAGGCGCGGAATGCGATTGCTCGCAAAACCAGCGGCCAGATCGCGCCTGAATATTGTCTCAAATCGATTGAATTATCCACCCGGCTACCCCTGGACGAAGCGCTCAAAGCTGACGTAATCGCATTTCGCGAGCTACTCGAAACCCCGCAGGCGCGCGCGATGATCCATTTATTTTTCGGCCAGCGCGAAGCGCAAAAAATACCTGGAGTGACGCGCGATACTAAAACCCGTGCAATCGACTCGATCGGCATCATTGGCGCAGGCACGATGGGGAGCGGTATCGCCATCGCCTGCCTCGACGCCGGGCTACCGGTTACGCTGCTGGAAACCAGCGAGGAAGCTCTCGAACGGGGGTTGCACACTGTTGCAAAACATTATGATCGATCGGTAGAAAAAGGACGCATCAGTGACGATAAAGCCGAACGCTTGAAAACTGCCCTCAAGGGTACGCTGGATTTTGCTGCGTTAGCCGACGTCGACCTGATTATCGAGGCAGTTTTCGAAGACATGGCGATCAAGAAATCGGTATTCGAACAGCTCGACAAGGTATGTAAGCCAGGCGCGATACTGGCATCCAACACATCGACGCTCGACCTCAACGAGATGGCCCAAACCACGTCACGCCCGGGTGATGTAATAGGCCTGCACTTTTTCAGCCCGGCCAACATCATGCGCCTGCTCGAAATTGTGCGCGCCGATGCCACCAGTGCCGACGTGCTCAACAGCGCATTACAATTCGCGAAGCGCATAGGCAAGGTATCGGCGGTGGTCGGCGTTTGCTTCGGTTTCGTTGGCAACCGTATGTTCGAACCCTATTTTCGTGAGGGTTCGAGAATGCTGCTCGAAGGCGCGACACCCGAACAGATCGATCGCGTACTCACCGATTTCGGCATGGCGATGGGAATTGTCTCGGTAGCCGACCTTGCCGGCGTCGATGTCAGTTACCGCGTGCGCGAATCGCGCCGCGGAGAATTTGCACAGGACCCCAGCTATCAGGCGATACAGGACAAACTCTACCAACTCGGTCGATATGGCCAGAAAACCGGCCGCGGCAGTTATTTTTACCAGGGCCGGGAAAAGACCAGCGATCCAGACCTTATCACGCTGTGCGAACAACTGGCTAAAGAGCTCGGCATAGAACGACGCGATATTCCCGACCAGGAAATACTGGAACGCTGCTTCTACCCACTGATCAACGAGGGCATTCAAATCCTCGACGATGGTATCGCCTACCGTTCCGGCGACATCGACCTGATCTGGGTCAACGGCTATGGATTCCCTGCCTGGCGGGGTGGGCCGTTATGGTACGCCGATGACCTTGGGCTGAGCAAAGTACTGGATGGAATGAATCGATACCGTGCCAGTCTCGGGCATTACGGCGAGCTGTGGTTTAAACCGGCATCCCTGTTGGAGCGACTGGTTGCGGAGAATGGGAAGCTTTCTGCTCATAAAGGATAGAAATATATCAGCAACAATGTAAAAATGAACAGGCTGCTGTCATCCCGCTGTGCCGCCTACCTCGAAATAGCGGTTCGACGCATCGGCGTTAGAACGAAGCAGGAGGCCCGAGTCGAGACCGCGAGATCCAGCGGTTAAGACAGAAATTTATTTTCCGAATCCCGCGCTCAGGACGCAGGGAGGCAAAGTCGAACCAGGTGGAAGCCTTTGAATATTAAATCAATCATCCTCTTTATTATGGTCGGCTATTTGCTGAGCACTAGTGCATGGGCCGAACACGAGGCCAATCATCGTTATAATATACGTGGTTATGTTCTCGATGGGCGTCAACAGGGCATCGGTGGCCTGGACGTTCGGATCTATTCCGGGAGTCAATTGCTGGATTCGATCACCACCGCCGCCGATGGTTATTATTCCCTGCATTTACACTTGCACGATACGGACTTTGGCCAGACTCTGCTGCTTCGAGCAGGACAGTACGAAGCCGAATTGCGTGTTCGCTTCGACGCTTCAGACCTGTCTACAGCGAGAGTGCATGAGGCAAATTTCGTGGATGGTCTCTTTTCCGAGACCCCAATCATTCGATTTCGCATGCCAGGCTGGGTATATCCCGTCGGTGGACTGTTTTTGGTGGTTGTTGCCGCCGTAGTGCTCGAATCCCGCCGGAAAAAGAAAATCAAACAGAAAATAATTGTCGCGCATTCGGACCAGCAACCCCATAAGCACAGGTCAAAAAGGAAGCGTCGCAAGAAACACTAGCGCGGCCATTGACGCAGGAAATTGAAGACAGTAGAGATCGTTTCCAGCAATATACGTCTCTTTTAAATATTAAGACAATTCTGAAAAAACCAGAGTTTCCTCAATGATGACACAGGTATCGCAATGAAAGACGCAGTGATCGTTTCCACCGCGCGTACGCCAATCGGCCAGGCTTTTCGGGGTTCGCTCAACAATATCAAATCTCCAACCATGATGGCGCATGCGATTCGTCATGCGGTTGACCGCGCCGGTGTCGAAGGCGCCGAGATAGACGACGTGGTCATAGGTTCGGTGCTCAACGCGGGAACCGCCGGGATGAATGTCGGTCGTCTCGCGTCGCTCGCCGCGGGACTGCCCGATACGGTCTCGGCGCAAACGATCGACCGTCAATGCTCCTCCGGCCTGATGGCGATTTCAATCGCGGCCAAACAGATAATAGTCGATGGCATGGATACAGTCGTGGCTGGCGGGCAGGACAATATCTCGGCCGTGCAAAATCAATACCTGGAATGGGTGGGCGCAGAAAAAGACCCGAATGTAATCGAAAAATCCGAACAGGCTTATATGCCGATGTTGGCAACCGCTGAAAATGTAGTCAACAAGTTTGGCATAACCCGTGAGGCACAGGACGAGTATGCAATGCAATCGCAAATGCGTACTGCAGCAGGCCAGGATTCCGGTAAATTTGACGACGAGATCGTGCCCATCGACGCGACCCGGGCAATCAAGGATAAGGAGAGCGGCGATATCAGTTTCCATCACACCACGCTGAGCAAAGACGAGGGCAATCGCCCGCAGACAACGCTCGAAGCGCTGGCCAATTTATCGCCGGTTATCGATGGCGGCAGCGTCACTGCGGGCAATGCCAGTCAATTATCCGATGGAGCGTCCGCCTGCGTATTGATGGAAGCAAGCCTGGCCGAAAAACGGGGGTTACAGCCGCTCGGTATTTATCGGGGTATGGCAGTCGCGGGCAATGCGCCGGAAGAAATGGGTCTAGGCCCGATATACGCCATTCCCAAATTGCTCAAAATCAATGGCCTGACGATCGACGACATCGATCTATGGGAAATCAACGAAGCCTTTGCCTGCCAGACCCTGTACTGTCGTGACCAACTCGGGCTAGACAATGAAATATTTAATGTAGACGGCGGCTCGATTTCGATTGGCCACCCATTCGGCATGACCGGTGCACGCCAGACCGGGCACATTTTGATCGAAGGTAAGCGGCGTGGCGCGAAGCTGGTGGTGGTGTCGATGTGCGTCGGTGGCGGGATGGGTGCAGCGGCCCTGTTCGAGGTCGCTTAATCAAGCATAAGTTCCGAGTCTGCGCGAAAAAAATTCCTCCATTCCGACCCCGAGCCGGAACCTTAAAAATTTTCATTCCGGCCCCTGAGCCGGAATCTATCTAAGCGTAAAAAGTCCCGTCTTTCCGGGCGTCAGACCCTGAATCTCGTAAAAACAGCATCTTCAGTACTTTCAAGATTTAGTTTTGGGAGATTCCGGGTCTGACGCCCGGAAAGACGAGATACGTCGAAATATCG
>JADFJT010000039.1 GCA_022566015.1 Pseudomonadota bacterium
GGAAGATATTATGAGTGAAGCGATTACACAGAAAATCAACAGACTTGAGATGCACTATGCCGAACAGGAACACACTTTGCAGGCACTAAACGACGTTGTTACGCGTCAGGATTCTGAGTTAACCCTGATCAAAAACGAGTTGAAATTACTCGCTCAGCAATATCAGACTTTAAAGTCGGAACTGCCTGATCAGTCCGACGCCATCGAAAAACCACCCCATTATTAATCTCCCGAGCCGATGACATCAGCGCGTGATTTCTTAAGCAGGCAGACCAGGGAGTCAGATGAAAATCTGCGCGTAGAGGCTACCGACGACGGCGTGATTATCGAATTATTACAACCGCCAGACAGACTCGAATTCAGGCATTCCTATGTCGAGACAGCATTTTTCAAACGCGCTCAGCAATCCCGGCAGGCCTTACTAAAGGCCTGTAACAACCGTCAACGCAGCATTCACAGCATTCTGGATTTAACTGGCGGTTGGGGCATGGATAGCTTCATACTGGCGCAGCATGGGCAAAGAGTGACGATGATCGAATATGATCGCCTGGTTTATTCGATCAGCAGTCATTCACTGGAATGTGCCCGATCGATCCGGCGTAGTGCGACGGCGGCAGGACGAATCGAAACGATTCATGCCAATGCTCTCCAGTTTCTGCAAAACCTGGATAAAAAAGACCCCTTCGACTGCATTTACCTCGACCCGATGTTCCCGGCCCATCACAGCAGCGCGAAACCAGCCAAAGAAATGCAAATACTGCAATATTTGACCAGCAACGAAAATATCGAGGATTGTTTCGACCTGGCCTTGCTAAAAGCGGGCAACCGAGTCGTAGTCAAGAGGCCCGCCAAAGCACCAACCCTGACAGACCTGTCACCCGACCTGGTCATTCGCGAAAAAACCATTCGCTTCGATGTCTATTTGACACAAGGGTGTTAAATATTTGTTATATCGGCGAAAACGGTGATGAAGTGCCTTTCGTCATTCCGGTCTGCGCGGGCCGCGTAGGTCCGGAATCTTCTGGATGGTGTTTACTTAATGTCACGATGGCTTATTTAATTAGATTCCGGATAAGCCCTTTGGGCTTTCCGGAAAGACGGGATTTTTTAGATTACAATCGTCAATCCGGTCTGAGCGGGCCGCGTAGGTCCGGAATCTTATAACGACGGCTCCGGGGAAAATTATGGATTAGTCGCGAAAATTATTGAATTGCAGCGGAATGCCCAAATTAGCATCACGCAACAATTGCATCACCTGCTGTAAATCGTCACGTTTTTTGCCGTTCACCCTCACCTGCTCCCCCTGTATAGCAGCCTGCACCTTAAGTTTTGAATCCTTGATCAGCCTGACAATTTTACGCGCCAGATCTTTATCCAGCCCTTCTCGTACCAGCACCTGCTGGCGGGCTTTTTTATTCATTTCGACAATGTCTGAAAATTCGAGGCAGCTCACGTCGATTCCGCGTTTCGACATTTTTTCTTTCAGGATAGGCGCCATCTGGTTGATCTGAAACTCCGACTCTGCATTCAGGGTCAGGGCATTGTCGGCCTGTTCGATCATCGCGCCCGATCCCTTGAAGTCGTAACGGGTTCCTATCTCCCGGTTGGCCTGGTCAATCGCATTGCTTAATTCGTGGTGGTCTACTTCGGATACGGTGTCAAATGAAGGCATAATAGTGTACTCAGGGATTAATCGTCAGCAGGGTAAAATTGTCATTGAAAGTATAATCGGGAATGGTCAGATTTCGGAACCTGTTTTTTCCTTTCAGTGCACGCCCAGCATAATCGTATTGTGCCTTACTGCAAGTTTCGCGCAGCGTGAAGGCATGACTGTTTTGCAACGGACATTCCAGGTCGGTACCCCTGCCGTAGGCGACGAAATAGGTTTCGTGGCGTGATCGCAACCGGTTTTTGGCGTACTCCGGCTGGCGGCTCGAGTCCGAATCCGGGTCCTGTAGATTATCATCGGGGTTTTTTAATGCTTCGAGTAACTCTCTGGAGCGGTTGATCAACACAATCGTTAAATTGTCCTGCTTTAGCCAGACGGGTTGATCGAGGGGTAAATCTCGCAGGGTAAAGCGGTAGCTGGCGTGGATGCTCGGTGGCCTGATATCGATAAGAAAATCCAGCGACACGAACAGTACCGCGAACAGCAATATGCCTGAAAGGTATTTTGTTGCCCGAAGCAGTATTTTCCGCCTGTCTGACACAGCTTTCTATCAGTTTAAGGCGGACATCGAGCGTCGATACCGCAAAGCGCCCCTAATATCGTCGGCATGGGTAATAAACCTGGCCCATGTGCTGAAACCCACGTCTTTGCTCTCACCCCGACCCTGTCGATTCAGTTTCCACACTTGGTTCACCCTCCTCCCTCGCTGTAGTCGTCCCATAGGGAGAAATCGAAAGCCAGAATTAGAGTTTTACTGGCTCCTCGGCCTGTTGAGAGCAATATTCGCTTAACTGTGTGAACAGGTCCCGGCTGGTATCACCACCCAGGCACCAGAGCTGTTTTTGCTCGTCGTAGTCGAAATGGTAGCCACCCGATTTCGCTGCCACCCATATCTGGCTCAATGGGGTTTGTTTATTGATGATTATCCGGCTGCCATTAGAGAATTCGAGCGTTAGAATATCGCCCGCATTATCGTAATCGATATCGACACCCGAGGCATCGATCGCCTCCTCGACTGCCAGCATGGTTTGTTCTGCCAGTTGGTTGAATTGAGACTCGTTCAATCTGAATATACCTTTTAGTCTTGTTTAAAATCTATTGATAGCGAATTAATACAATACCTTTCGCCGGTAGTTTCGCTGGGCCCATCGTCAAACACATGTCCCAGGTGGCAGCCGCATTTTTCACACATTACTTCGGTACGCCGCATTCCCAGTGCGCCATCTTGCTCATAGCGGATTATACCTTCAGTCACCGGCCGATCGAACGAGGGCCACCCCGACCTCGAATCGTACTTGTTTTCGGAACGAAACAACGTTTCGCCACAACATTTACAGCGATAGGCCCCATCGCGTTTATTATCATTGTATTCGCCCGAGAAGGGTGCTTCGGTGCCTTTTGCACGGCAAATACGATATTCTTCCGCGGTCAATTTCTGTAGCCATTGCTCTTCGTCATTCATCATCATAAATCTCCAACAGGATCAATTCACCGTTGCTGGTACAGTTCCTTGCCATCGACCAGGTAAATCCAGCCCTTCGCAATTCGATAAATCAGCCAGATCGTGGCCATTCCCAAAACTGCATAGCCGACCAGTATAAACGTAGTCATCACCCCGAGTAGGATCCATAATAGTCCGTACCAGAAGGTGTTTTTTTGCCAGATAAAATGCGATTGCAACCAGGAACCCTGCACATCTTCATATTTGACGTAATTGATAATAATACCGAGCAGCGCAGTGATCAATAAAACAAATGAAAGCGCCTGTAACAGGTAGACTGCGTAGGTATATTTCTTTATATTTTGATCAGTTTCAAATTCGGTCATAAGTACACCAGAAAAATCAATGGGGTCAGTATCGATTGATTTATATTTAATCAATGGATCAGATCGTAGGGCGCAATAACCAACGGGCATTGCGCCGTAAATCAATCGATACTGACCCCATTGATTTTAATTAGTGATTCGAAACCAGCCTGGTCTAGTACTTTAACGCCCAGTGCTTCGGCCTTGCTCACTTTTGACCCTGGTTTAGCACCAGCAATCACCGCGCTGGTTTTGGCCGATACGCTACCGCTCACTTTTGCGCCCTGCGCCTTTAACAGGACGGCGGCCTGATCGCGGCTCAGACCTTCCAGGGTGCCGGTAATGACATAGGTCAGACCTGCTAGCGGCAGCTTCTGGCTGGATTCAGTCACTTCGATTTCGGGCCAGTGAATGCCCTGTTTAATAAGGTTCTGGACAATATCACGATTACTCTGCTGGGCGAAAAAAAACACGATATTCTCTGCCACCACTGGCCCGACATCGTCAACCTGTTGCAATTTTTCGATATCAGCCTGCATTATCTCGTTTATGGAGCCAAACGAAAGGGCCAAAGCTTCGGCCGTGGCCTCACCGACTTCGCGTATCCCGAGTGCGAAGATAAAGCGCGCGAGCGTGGTCGACAGGCTGGTATCCAGTGCCTGTAAGAGGTTGCTGGCAGATTTTTCGGCCATGCGTTCAAGCCCAGCAAGTTGCGACAGATCGAGGTGGTATAAATCGCTGATTGACTGAATCATCCCCAGTTCAACCATTTGCTCGACCAGCTTGTCACCGAGGCCCTCTATATCCATCGCCTTGCGCGAGGCGAAGTGCTTGATCGCCTCTTTTCGTTGCGCCGCACAAATCAGGCCACCACTACAGCGATACGCAGCCTGGCCTTCCTGCCGTACCACATCAGACCGGCATACCGGGCATAGTTCAGGCATTTTCGGCAAGGGTAATTCGCCTGTTCGTTGCGCCACCACCGGGGCCACCACTTCTGGAATTACATCACCGGCCCGGCGTACGATGACCATATCACCGATTCGTATATCTTTACGATGTATCTCGTCCATATTGTGCAGCGTTGCATTACTGACCTTGACCCCTCCGACTGAAACTGGCTCGAGACGGGCAACGGGTGTCAACGCGCCAGTACGTCCAACCTGAAAATCGACACCGATTAATCGGGTCATTACTTCCTGCGCGGGAAACTTATAGGCCACTGCCCAGCGAGGTGCTTTGGCAACATTGCCCGCCAATGCCTGCTGGGTGGTGTCATCGAGCTTGAAAACCACACCGTCGATATCGAATGCGAGCGAGTCACGCTGGGCCAGTATACGCTGGTAATAATCGAGGCATCCCTGAACTCCTTCTACACGTTCGATATAGGCACTCACCGGAATACCAATAGATCGCAACAGGCTCATACGTTGATACTGGCTGTCGGGTAAATCATATCCCTCGAGCCAACCGATCCCAAAGCTGCAAAAGGTCAGCGGCCTGGTCGCAGTAATTCTCGAATCGAGTAGGCGTAAACTACCCGCCGCGGCGTTACGCGGATTGGCAAATACTTTTCCACCGATGTTTCTTTGCTCATCGTTGAGCTCGGCAAACCCGGCGTGCTCCATGTAGACTTCGCCACGGATTTCGATACCGGACGGCACCTTGCTGCCAAATAGCCGGAGTGGTATCGAGGGTAAGGTTCGAGCATTGGCGGTAATATCTTCACCCGACTTACCGTCACCACGAGTGGCGGCACGAACCAGCTTACCCTGCTGGTACAGCAGGCTTAACGCGAGACCATCGAGTTTTGGTTCGGCGGTATAGTGCAGGGCTTGATCCCCGAGACCCAGTTTATCGAGTAGCCGTTTTTCAAAAGCATGCATTTCGCCTTCGTCAAAAGCATTGTCGAGCGACAGCATCGGCATTCGATGCTCAACAGTTTTAAAATGCGTTGCAGGTGGCGAACCGACACGCTGCGTCGGCGATTCAGTGGAGTAGAGTTCCGGGTGTTGCTGCTCGATAGCCTGGAGCTTACGATAAAGCCGATCGTAAGCCTGGTCGGTGATCTGTGGGTCGTCAAGCACGTAATAGCGATGATTATGCGTGTTTATTTCATCCCTGAGCGACGATACTTCCGCATTCACCTGGTCTGAAACTGCCATTCTAGGATATCAGGCGTTTTCTGACTTGCGTGATCTCGCTGATAGTCAGCAAGTCCTGGCTCGCCTGGTATACCTTGACATTGAGTATCCGCACCAATTCATCAATTTTTTTCAACATGATTTCGTAGGATCTTGCAGCATCGCTGACAGCATCGAGATCGATAAAACAGATGAATCCAAGCGTGTTAAATTCGAGCTGATCTAGCTCGGCAAAATGGCCTGGCTCAGAAAGGCTGGCCAAGGTAAATTGCACTTCTTCGAAATCGCGATACTCCAGGTACTCATTAGTATTAATCGACAGTCCTACATGGTTGACCGCGTTGATAATTTCCTCGCCTGTAATCAGTCGGTGATCAGGGTGTTTGAGCAAATAGCTAATCATGCGTTCTGCTTCGATGTTCCCCACCACATCGGCGATAAATAAATCAGGGCAGGGTAAACTGGACGCCGACAAGTTCGCTTCGAGCGCCGGATTGATGCTGATCGCATCGAGATTTCCAAGCGGGTCATCATCGTTCATGACTAGATTAAGATTATCCAGTTCTTCGCGTAGTTGCTCGTCTTCGATGAATGCCGAGTCGATTTCCTCGCGCGTGAAAGTTTCCATTGCAGCACGTTTACGCAATCGGCTCTGATGTACCCCGTACAGATATATACCGACCAACAATACGATACCGATAATGCCTAGCGTCCAGCGAAGAGCCGAAGCATCCATTACTGGACTCCTGCCTGCTCTGCCTGCTCCACCGCCTCTACCGCTTCGCTCACGTCAACCGATACCAGCCTCGAAACACCCGGCTCATGCATAGTGACACCGATCAGGTTCTGTGCCAGTTCAATGGTTATTTTATTGTGAGATATCATAATAAATTGCACATATTCTGACATTTCCTCCACCATCGCGCAAAAACGCCCTACGTTGGCATCGTCTAGCGGGGCGTCGACCTCGTCAAGCATACAAAACGGCGACGGATTTAATTCGAAAATTGCAAATATTAACGCGACCGCGGTCAATGCTTTTTCACCGCCGGACAATGACTGAAGATTAGTGATACGTTTGCCCGGTGGCCTGGCCATAATCATTACCCCGGTACTGAGCAAATTATCCTCGGTTAACTCGAGCCGAGCTTCACCACCGCCAAACAGCTTTGGAAAGCGCTTAGCAATGCGGCTATTCACCCGATCGAAGGTATCCTTGAATTTATCTTTGGTCTCCCTGTCTATTTTTCGAATCGCTGTTTCTAGAGTTTCAAGCGCCGATATCAAATCCTGGTGCTGGGCGTCCAGATATTCCTTACGTTCCGATTGCTCCCTGTGTTCGTCGATAGCGGCCAAATTGATAGGACCGAGTCGATCGATTCGAGCGTACAAAGAATCGAGGCGATTTTGCCACTCTTCAGATTCTGCTTCGGGGTCGAGTTCCTGTTCCAGCTGTTGCAGATCGAAACCTGTTTTTTGCAACGCCTGCTCAATGGTGTTACTGCGTATCGTAAACTCCTGACCACGCATGCGCTGTGATTCCAGCAGGTCCCTGGCCTCATCCTGATCCTGCTGTGCCTGGTGTCTTTTTGCCTCAAGACTACGTTGTTCATGGTCCAGCCTGCTGACAGTTTCCTGAGCCTGGCGCAGAGCTTTTTCGTTTTCCACTCGAGACTGCAAAAGTGTCTGTAGTGATTTTTCCATCGCTTTTATTGGATCTACCGCACCATTGATCGCCCTGGTCAATTCTTCGATACGTCGATCGTACTGCTCATTTTGCTGGACCATACGTTCGGTATTAGTCTGGACTGATCGATTTTCGGACTCGAGCGACTGAAGCGTCATTTGAAGCTGATGAAAATGATCGCGCGACTGTTGCAACTCGTTTCGTGATCCAAGCAGGCTTTCCTGCTCTCGAGTTTTTTGTTCGAGCATTGCATCCTGTTGCCCTGTCATACGCTCTATCTCGGTCAGAAATTCGTTGCGCTTGGTACTATTGGTGCGTAATTCAGATTTATATTGTTCCAGCCCCTGGTCAATTTCGTTTAATTCTTCCTGTAACTGCTGGTGCCTGGTCTGTGCCTGATCTACCCGCCCCTTACGTTGGGTCAACTGGTTACGGATATCGGAGACCTGCTGCTGCAACTGATTGAGCATGCGCTGGTCTTCATCCCATTGTTGTTCGATATGCTGCAAAGACTGTCGATCGCCATCAATTCGAGATTTCAACACCATGGCAGATTGCGTCACCTGTTCCTGTTCCCTGCGAATATTGCCTATTTCCTGCTCCCGCGCGAGCATACCCGAGTGTTGATCTTCTTCACCCAGTTGCAAAATCCAGTTTCTCCCTGCCCAGTGCCCATTTGGACTCACCAGGCTTTCACCTGCTTCGAGCATGGGCCTCTTTTGATTTAACTCCTGAACATCCTGGCACAGGTATACATTCCCGATCAGCGAGGATAGATCGATTTCGCATTCGATAATGTCGATCAGCCGTGGCCAGTCTCGTGGCACCTGGGATTCTCCACGGCCTCCTTGCCGGTCGAACATCGCAATGCTGTAATCGGGCAAAATCGAAGCGGGAATCGACTGGCCCTGTGATATACAGTAAGCACTTAAAAAGGGAGCCAGCACCACTTCTGCTGCCTTTTCGAAGCCTTCTTTGACTTTTATTGACTCGGCTAAGCGTTTTGCGGTATTTATTTTATGACGCTCAAGCCAAATTTGGATTTCATTGCTGGTTTCAGCCAATGCAGGTTGTTGCATGGCTTCGAGTGCACTCAGGCGGCCTCGCAGCGTTTGCACCCGGCTGCGTTTTTCGTCCAGTTGAATCGATTGCGTATCAATCGTTTCACGCAGCCTTTGTATCTCCTCGGCCCTGGCCTCTACCTGTTCCAGTGTGGCTGCATGTTCCTGTATCTTTGCGTCTGCCTGTCGCTGCAACTGCTCGATTACCGGTTCTATCGACGATATATCGAGAGAATCTAGTTCGTCGAGTAAGCGTTTTCGTCGTGCCTCCGATTGCGTCACCTGCCTTTCCAGGTGTTCGATTCCTCTATTTTCTATCTGCACCGATTCGTGGGCCTGGTGATATTCTCGGCTGAACTGATCCCATTGTTCCTGCCAGCTGGACATACCGGTTTCGGACTCGATAACTGCCTGCTGACATTTTTCCAGGGTTTGCTCGCTGGTTTTGATCTGGGGTCTAACCGTGCTTAGCTCGGTTTCGCATTCCTGCAGCTTTTGCTGATCCAGCGTAATTATTTGCTGTGAGTCGAGCATTGACTGGCGAATATTTTCAATCTCCTGTTGATCGTGTTGACGCAGATTTTTTTGATGCTCGATTGACTGTTCCTGAGTCGATATATCGGACCCCAGCCTATAGTACTGACTCTGAACCTCATTGTGCTGATCACCAGCCGTCAGCAATTGTTGTCTGGCCTCTTCGATCAGTTTCTCGATACGACGAAACTGGGCCACCTTCTCCTGCATCGTGGTTTCGACCGTGGCAAGTTCACGATTTTGACCCTCGATTTCCGAGTCGCAGGATATTTTCTGTAGCAACAGGCTTTCGGCTTCGAGCCTGCGTGCATCCTGCTTGAGCCGTTTATATTTTTCTGCTGATTTGGACTGACGTTTCAGACGCAGGAGCTGACTTTCTATCTCTTCGATCAGATCGTTGAGCCGATCCAGATTTTCGCGCGTATGGCGCATCCGAGTCTCAGTTTCTCGCCGACGTTCCTTGTATTTGGAAATGCCGGCAGCCTCTTCGAGGTATACTCGCAGTTCATCGGGCTTCGCATCGATGATACGGCTCACCATACCCTGTTCTATGATCGAATAGCTGCGTGGCCCGAGGCCAGTGCCAAGAAATATGTCGGCAATATCTCGTCGACGGCAACGCGTATTGTTGAGGAAATACTTCGACTGCCCGGCTCGGGTCGCCTGGCGTTTGACTGAAATGACGCTATACCCGGCGTATTCGCCTTTGACTCGACCATCCGAATTATCGAAAATCAGTTCGACCGATGCCTGCCCTACTGATTTGCGCGTTGAAGAACCACTGAAAATCACGTCCTCCAACGATTCGCCGCGTAAATTTTTTGCCGAGGACTCACCCATTACCCAGCGTACTGCATCGATTACGTTCGACTTGCCACAGCCATTTGGCCCGACGATAGCCGTGACATTGGCTGGGAATGCTATCCTGACTGGATCCACAAAGGATTTAAAACCAGCAATTTTAATTTGGCTCAGGCGCATGCGTTTGGATATGACGTTCGACTTATTGGGGTTCAAAGTATATCACCTGATCCTACAGGTGAAAGCAGATTTAGCCCTGTCTAATCATTCACTGGCTATCGGCTCTGACTATCCTGGTGTAAACTCGCGCCAGCATTTTCAAGGTCTGCATATAGAGAACTATTAATGAGCACGCAAACCGACAGTACGCTGGAAACATTCGACAATCCGCATCCCGGCCGCGACTATACCATCCGTATCGATACCCCCGAATTCACCTGCCTTTGCCCGATCACCGGTCAACCCGACTTCGCCAGTATTCAAGTCGAATACGTCGCCGATAAACTCTGCCTGGAGCTGAAATCACTAAAACTTTATTTCTGGTCTTATCGAAATGAAGGGGCATTCCACGAAGCAGTAACCAACCAGATATTGAGTAAACTGGTCTCGGCGATTAGCCCTCGATTTATGCGCGTCAGCGCCGATTTCAATGTTCGTGGCGGTGTTTATACCCAGGTCATAGCCGAACATCGCGCCGAAGGCTGGATAGCGCCCGAGCCTGTTATCTTGCCTCAGTAATTGTTGCCGGTAGCCCGATGATCACCGATATTGGCCTGGGTATAACTTATTTTGCTCGCGGGTTCAAATTAATCAGGCAGCCCGAAATTAGAATCTACGTTCTGATACCGATTTTAATAAACATCATCCTGTTCGGCGGGCTTATCTGGCTAGGGTATGCCTATTTTTCACCCCTGGTCGAATGGATAATGTCTTTCGTGCCGGAATTTCTCAATTTTTTGCGTTGGGTCATCTGGTTTGTGATCACTACCCTGAGCGCAATTATCGTGTTTTTCACATTCACACCGATCGCCAATATCGTCGCAGCGCCCTTTAATGCGCTGATGTCCGAAAAAATTGAAACCCTGTTGACCGGTAAAACTCTCGATTCCAGTCGCTCATTCTTCGAATTGGCAATTGGCAGCGTGCGGTCGCAACTGGGCAAGCTGGCCTACATCTTGCTCTGGTCGATCGCTTTGCTTTTGTTCAGCCTGATTCCGTTACTTAACTTTGCTGCACCGATATTGTGGGTGATTTTCGGATCCTGGCTGCTTTCACTGGAATATCTTGACTACCCGATGGGTAATCACGAACTCGTATTTTCGCGACAAAAACAACTGCTCGGCCAACGCAAAGGGCTGGCGCTTGGATTTGGTGGCGCGACCATGGTATTAACCAGTATCCCGTTTCTCAATTTTATTGTTATGCCGGTCGCGGTCGCCGGGGCCACTGTGCTTTGGGTGGAACAACTACAGGCGTCAAATTAAAGTCTAGTGACAATTTATAAAACTTATCTGATGCATGCCAGCTACCTCGGGGAAAGCGCTCAAAACACGCCGTACCGATGCGTCGGACCGATCCATCCTTGTAGGCTCTCATTTTTCGTCCCTGAAAAATAAGGTTTTGATCCCTTCCCCCGAGGCAGCTTCACTATCGAGGTGTAACCACCGGGATGTTTTTACTGGACGTTACGCGACAGGGACGTCGCGTGCGAGCCCCCAGGGAGGGGTTCACGGCGTTCCGGTAAAAATATACCGGTGGTTACGCCCCCAGGCTTAGCCACTGCGAATTATTTTTCTGGATCCCGGGGTCAAGCTACGGGACGACAAGGAATATTTTCTGAGTAATTTAATAAGATCAGATTTATTCAGAACAACAGTAGAATCGTAGGCTGGAACGACGGAAGACACGTTATTCAGCCAGGAGGCAATATCAACTTGTTTGAATACTCAGGGGTTTGAGATTTAGCCGTTGCCCCCGCTGTCTTCGTTCCTCGGGAGGCAAGACATCCATACTCGGCCACAGGCCATCGGTCAGGGCCTGTGCGTATTCGTGCATTCCGGCTGCCTTCGTTGAGTGCTGACTCAGTGTCGCATCGTAACTGAGCCGATGCCAACTCACCTGGAATCCTTTCCTGCCGGGTTCGATCAGCATATACCAACCATCGCTACTGCCATCATTGGCTGGCAACCCGACAACGCCCGCATTGAGCCAGAGCTTTTTATCAATCACCTGTCCGAAGGGAATGCCTGAATGCCCTCCAATGACTACATCGACCCCTGCCTCGGCAATTTGCGCTCGTTTTAATTCCATAGCGGACGAGAGGAACACGAACTGATTGATATTCGACACGCCTGCGTGAATTACCTTGAACCGAAAGCCCCGTAATTCAAAGCTAATCGATTTTGGCAAGGCTGCCATCCATTGGCGCTGATCAAGTTTAACTCGCTGACTGGCATACCGATACCAGGTATCCGAAAGCGTGGAGCAGGCCGTTCCGGGCTCAAAACCGCAACCACAATCGTCCAGTTTTAATGCGAGCGACTCTTCACAATTTCCCATCACTACGGGGATGTCCCATTCGCGTATCAAATTTACTGTCTGGGCGGGTTCGGCACAATAGGCGACCAGGTCACCGGTGCAAATGGTATATCGCGCCGGTATTCCTATCATTTCAGCCCTGTCGCGCATCGCCTGCGTGGCCGCCAGATTACTGTAGGGGCCGCCGAATATCAGTAGCCGGTGTTTTATTTTTCCCAGGTTCATATCGGTCCAATTATTACACGTAATTCTGTCTGATACTGCTCTCTATCCAGGCTTCGAGGTATACTGCGCAAATTAATTTAATTGACCAATCCATGCGTGCAAGATTCCAATTTCTGTTGATCTCGGTACTCATTTTTTCCACCAGTATACTGATCGCCGCCCCCAGACAGTCCCTGGTACCGGGTGGCATCGCGTTAATCGAACTCGACAGATCGGACCAAACGCCGCATTTTTTCTTTCAGGGGAAACCGGTACTGATCTCGATAATAGACGCCAAACAATTTGCCATTGTCGGCCTTCCGTTGAGCTTGAAGGCTGGTGAATACTTTATCTCCGGGCACTGGGGTGAAGAAAAAGCCCTGCAAAAGAAATTCTTTCTGGTCGCGAATAAGGAGTACACGATACAACGAATCACTATCGAGGACGACCGCATGGTAAACCCTTACGCTAAGGATATGGAGCGAATATTCGCCGAACAGAAACGCCAGAGAAAGGCTAAAAACCACTACTCCAGGGCCAGGGTTGATGTAAATTTGATCCAGCCCACACCAGGTATTATGACGGGTAGCTTTGGTCGGCGACGCTTCTTTAACGATGAGGCCAGAAGACCTCACAGCGGCATGGATATCGCCGCCGACACCGGCGTTCCCGTCTTATCGCCGACTGACGGTACCGTGGTCGAATTGGGTGATTTTTTCTTCAGTGGAAAAATGGTGTATATACATCATGGGCAGGGAGTCACTTCATTGTTTGCTCATATGAGCAAAATCAAAGTAAAACTGGGACAGAAGGTTAAAAAAGGCCAGCTAATTGGCAGCGTGGGGGCAACGGGGCGCGTCACCGGGCCACACTTGCACTGGAGCCTGGGGCTCAATGGAACCTGGATAGATCCAGCGCTATTTTTACCTTAGGAGATCCTCTTTCGGAATTCGCTCGAATGTTTAGAAGGTCAGGCGTACACCGACGTGAAGCTTGTTGTCGTCTACTTCGTAATCGTTAGAAATATCGGTATCGACTCTGATACGCCTATATCCAATGAAGGCAATCGTTTGCGGTAGAATTTCGATTTGAAACCCCAACAATAAATCGCGTACTTCTTCGGTGTCACTAAAACTGGTTATATTCGGAGCAATGTAGCCGACAAAATAAACTGACATCGGCATCGACCCGGGGATGGTGTAGCGGATTTCACCACCGATAGCCATGGCCAGGACATTCTGATTGATGAAGTCCAGTTCCCCTAAATACGCCTTAACTCCGACCCCCAGCGTCAAAGGTGTATCCGCCGAAGCAGGCCTCACCTGCATCAGGCTCACCTGCCCGATAAAGTCATTTCTTTCGTTATAGAACAGGCTGAAGCCTAAATCTGCCCCGCCCCATCCAATCAAACTTGAGTCTGAGCGAAAGGTAAACTGCGCAGTTTCTGAACTCAATGCTGCTTCAAAATCGTTTGCGTAAACAGGATTAATAAATCCGTAGCAAATGAGACTTAACAGAATAATACGCATTTTTTTCATATCGGAAATTGGTCAAAAAATTTGGCGCAATCATACCACAGTGATTTTAAATGTAATGCCCGATGGGCATCATTTAAAAACCAGTTAGTTGCTATATTGCCGTGATCCAGATGTGGATCTATTTTTCGTTCTGAGAGAATAAAGTTCTGATTTCCGCAGGCTTATTAATTATCGGGGTGTCAATCCAGCGAATAATGGGCGCCCACTGTTCCTTGTCTATCTTACTTCTTGGTGAATTGATTTCCTGAACTCCTATACCCAGTTCGAATGCGCGCGCGTAGAGCTGAGTATCGCGTAAACTGGAAATGAATGGGATATTCAAACTGAATAAAAATCGTTCGAGCGAATGATACATGATGGTATTTTTACGAACGCGATTAGCTACAACACCGATACGAATCATTCTATTACGCACCTTGCCGGTGGTTAATAATACTTTGATGAAATGTGCGGTGGCATGAATATCAATTGGTGATGGCAGCACTGGAATCAAAACCGTGTCGTTGATTTGAAACAATGAGATTATTTCGGAAATATCTCCACCGGCCGGTGTATCCAGAACCGCCACATCAGTTTCGGGCGGCACGCGTAATTGCCAGGAACGCGTCATTCGGCAGTCAGAATTTTTCGACACATCGACACCTTCAATTCGAGGCAAGTTTTCAGAACGTCGATTGATCCATGCCAGCGATGACCCCTGCGTATCGTGGTCAAACAGGCGTACGTTAAGCCCCTGGCTCGCATAATACGAGGCAATATTAGAGGCCAGCGAGGTTTTACCACACCCACCCTTGCCGTTGGTAACCAGGATTCGTTTTAAGCTCATAACAAAAGTCTATGCGGTATTTGTCAAAATTCCATGTTTTTTTGCTCAAAAACTGACATATATCTCACTTTTAACCCGTTTTAGCGTCTATTTAACCCCAGTTTGCCAAATAACGTATCGGCAAGGCACAGTAGATCGATTTTAGACCTCGACCGCGATTACCGCTTTACCTGTTTCATAGGGCGCTTTTTCTTACTCTTTTGTCGTCCACTTAACGGATTCGGCCTTCCTTCAAACGGGTTTTTTCCGGACTTCAGTTCGATACGAACCGGAGTCCCTTTTAACTTAAGCCGGTTAATAAAAAAACTCATCAGGTAACGCTGGTAAGTATCTGGCAAATACTCAGTCTTGTTTCCATGTATCACGATAATCGGTGGGTTTTTACCACCCTGATGGGCGTATCGCAGTTTGATACGTCGACCTTTGTGTAGCGGGGGATTATGTTTGAATACGGCTTCTTCCAGTAGGTCTGTCAAGAAACGTGTATTAAAATCTCTGAACGCCGAGGTATAGGCCTGGTCAATCGACGCCATCATTTCACCGACACCGGTGCCATGTAGTGCCGAAATATAGTGTTGCGCAGCAAACGATGCGAATGTTAAGCGACGCTTCAGGGTTTGTTTATTATAGTCTCTTTGTTCCGGCTCCAGGCCATCCCATTTATTCACTGCGATCACCAAGGCCCGTCCACTGTTGAGAGCAAATCCCAATAGAGATAAATCCTGATCGGTTAATCCATCACGTGCATCTATGACCAGAATTACCACGTTAGATTTTTCGATCGCTTCGAGCGCCTTGATCGCACTGAATGTTTCGACTAGTTCGCGTACCTTGCCTTTCTTGCGCACGCCCGCAGTGTCGATCAGGGTATAGTGTTTGCCACGGCGTTCGAACGGAACTGAAATGGTATCCCGGGTGGTTCCAGGCTGATCGAATGCGACTACTCTTTCTTCGCCAGCGAGGCGATTGATCAAAGTCGATTTTCCTACGTTGGGTCTCCCGATTACCGCGATCGATGGCCCCTCACTTTTGATAGTTTCAGCCTGGCCTTCGGGGTAGGATTCGAGTACTGACTCAATCAGCGGATTAATACCCTTGCGGTGCGAAGCCGATATCACACGTATATGCGAAAATCCTAATGCGTAAAACTCAGCCTGAGCCTGGGTCGGATCGATACCATCGACTTTGTTGATTACCACGCAGATAGATTTCCCCGATTTTCGAACCAGGTCGGCAATCACTTCGTCGCCACTGGTCAAGCCATCCTGCGCATCGACCATAAACAAAATTTCATCGGCTTCCTCAAGAGCAATCAAGGTCTGGCGCGCCATCAAATCATCCAGATCCTGTTTATTACCGCTTAACCCGCCGGTATCCACGACGATGAATTTCTTTTCGCTTCGCTTACCTATTCCATATTGTCTGTCACGAGTCAAACCTGGCGCGCTCGCGACGATTGCGTCACGACTACGGGTTAATACATTAAACAGCGTCGATTTTCCGACATTGGGTCGCCCAATCAACGCTATTACCGGGATCATGGGTTACTTCAGGCTGAGGGACGACAGGTATCCGTCGCTGTCGATGACCACCACTTTTTCCTGCCATATCTGAGGCTGCACCAGATAGCGCGTATTGGTTGGTCTGATTCGTCCAGCCAAAGCGCCATCGGATTTATTAAACCAATGTACATAACCTTCGAGGTCGGCTACAACCAGATTGTTGCCGATTAACACCGGGGCTGTAATCTTTCTCGCGTGCAATACATCCTGCATCCAAAATGCGCTGCCTGTCCTGCGATCGATTGACCATAGATGGCTGTTGTCGCTGCTTAGAAAAAGCGCTTCGTCATCAATTTCGATAGACTGATAACTGGAGAATTTACGTGACCACAATACATTGCCATCAAGCGCCTGTATCGCTAACAGCCGACCCTGGTAGGAACTAATATAGATAACGCCATCACGCAGGATAAACTGCCCATCTAGATCAACCATTCGTTCTATTTCGGTTCGCCCACTTGGAAGACTCACCGTTACTTCCCATACAGTTGTTCCGTCGATACGGTTGAAGGCAACTATCTTTCCATCATCGAATCCACTGTATACCAGATCTCCGCTCACCAACGGCCGACTATTTCCTGTCAGGGATAAGGCGGGAACACGCCGCGATACAGTCCACTGAACCCTACCATCCAAAAGAGATATTCCCGACAGTTTGCCATCGGAAGTTCGAACGAACACCTGTTCTCCATCGATTACCGGGGTCGCTCGTATCTCTCCATTTAGTTTGATAGACCAGCGTAACTCGGGTTTACGCTCGAGCAGGTTATAGGCACGCAAATCTCCATCCATTGAGCTCGCGACAAGAACTTCAGAATTTCCAGCGAGTCCAGTAATCGCTAACAATCCCGTTTCGAAATTCCATTTCACCTTTCCGTTTTCCGCACTAATGCTTTTAACCAGGCCCTCGGTATCCACACTAAAGAATAGATTTTGCACCAGCAATGGTTGCATGTTGTACGAGGCGGTGTCGATTCCAGCACCCGTGTCAGTAGTCCAGTCGATTTCCAGGGGTATCGGCTGGTCGATGTCGGTTAAAGGAGCGGGTGGTTCGCTATTATCCTTGCTGCTACAGGAAAGAATTAATAAAGATACCACCAGGATGCTTAAGGTACGATATAACATGGGTTAGCCTGTCGCTCCCAGATCATCGAGCTTTTGTTGCAGAAAGGTTGCATTGGACGGCCCGGGGGTACCGCGCTGGGCCTTGCGGTAGGCATCAGCTGCTTCATTAAGCTTACCCTGTCTGGCATAAATATCACCCTTCAATTCTTCCACGCTCGCCCTGAATGGGCGGGGGAATTCCACCCCGAGTGTCGCGAGAGCCTGTTCGAGGCTGATTGTCTGCAACTGAATGGCAGCGAGTCTTTTGCGGGCCAGAAAAGCTAAAGGATCCTGCCCGGATTTTCCAATTATCTGCTCTAGCTCTTGCTGCGCTGCGCCATATTCCTCTTTATTGACAAAACTACGCGCGCGCGCAAACCGGGCCATAATCGCGTACTCGGTGGACGAGTAGTCGGCTAACAGGATATCTGCCTGCTGGTTGACACTACTATAATCACTGGCTTCAAGCGCTACAATCATTTGAATAAAATGATTCGATGCACGCTCTGCTGCTGCCTCGTTCAAATCGACCCAGTATCGGTAACCGAACAATCCGCCGACGCCGATCACTATTCCAGCTATCACCGAGCGGCCATTTTCCTGCCACCATTTCTTAAGTTTCTCGACCTGTTCTTCTTCTGTTTCCATCTATACCTCTAAATGAGTTAAATAAGGTCTGAATAAATCAGTCCCTGCCTAAATAAGCTGCGCCAGTTTACCCGGCAATTCTGGCTGGGCGATTTCAATTTGCGCTGCATCTTCACGCAAATATTTAATACTCACATTGCCGGATTCGATCTCAGATTCACCTAGAATCAGGGCTAGTTTGGCACCCGATTTATGCGCTTTTCGCATCTGGCTTTTAAAACTACCGCCATCGGCATGCACTATCATCGATAGCTGCGGTAGCTTGTCACGCAAACCCTCGGCAACTTTGTGCGCAATACGAACCGAACCTTCTCCCTGTACCAGAAAATACACATCGCAGTTTTGCTGTTTTTGCGCCTGATTCTGGTCGATAATCATCGCGACCAAGCGCTCACACCCAATGGCAAATCCGGCAGCATAATCTGCGCGCCCGCCGAGTTGCTCTACCAGGCCATCGTATCGGCCACCAGCACAAACTGTACCTTGTGCACCCAGCGTATCGGTCACCCATTCAAAAACGCTGTGACTGTAATAATCCAGACCCCGGACCAACCTTGGGTTTACCTCGTATGAGACCTGCGCATAATCGAGAATATCCATTAACGAGGAAAAATGTTCGTCGGATTGTGGATCAAGGTGTTGTTTCAGGGTTGGCGCATCTTCGAGCAATGCCTGCATATCCGGATTTTTGCTGTCTAGTATACGCAGCGGATTCGTTTCCAGCCTCCTTAGGCTATCGTCGTCGAGCGCTGCGGAGTGATCACGAAAATAACTCACCAGTATTTCGCGGTATCGACTGCGACACTCGCTGCTGCCGAGCGTATTAATCTGCAGGGAAATATAGTCAAGGCCTAGTACTTTCCAAAATCGTGCGGCCAGAAAAATTAGTTCAGCTTCAATATCGGCACCCGCCATGCCAAATGCTTCGGCGCCTAACTGGTAAAACTGACGGTACCGACCCTTTTGGGGGCGCTCGTGACGGAACATTGGACCGCAATACCACAGACGCTGATGCTGGCCGTTAAACAGGCCATTTTGCAGCCCTGCCCGTACCACGCTGGCAGTATTTTCGGGACGTAGGCTCAGGCTGTCCCCGTTACGATCATCGAAGCTATACATTTCCTTTTCGATAATGTCGGTAGCTTCCCCGATGGATCGCTGAAACAATGCTGATTTTTCCAGGATTGGCGTCCGAATCTGGCGGTAGCCATAAGATTCTGCCAAACGGCGATATTCATCTTCCACCTGGTTCCATACGGGCATGTCGGTCGGCAGAATGTCATGCATTCCACGAATTACCTGGATTAAATCTGCCACGATTAACTACCTATAGAACCTGGAACACCTGGGGGAGCCGCTGATCAATTCTGAGTCATTCAGATGCGACATCAAAATATGCCAAATCAAGGCGCCTATCGTAACTAATAGCGAGTCTATTAGTAAGATTGACAACGACGAGTTGGTGCGGTCCGGCGCTCCGGATTTTAACAAACAGCGGTTGATTCATGAATTGATCAGAAGCTCCCTAACTGCCTATCTTCAATCTTGCGGTATTATCGTCCCTGATGCTATCGGTAAAATCGACCAATTCCTGATCATAGGTTAATTCGACGCCGTGGCCGTTGCCGAGGAAAATCACAAATGGCGCCTTCCCTATAAACTTATATTTCTGCCCCGCCCGTAACAGGTCATACACGAGCTGGTGGCCACCAGAGTCCTTGATATCTGCCCAGGTATCAGCATGCACGATCATAAACAGTTGATCCGTCCCCATCGGTGCCAAACGGGTTATCAGTCCGGCATCGTCTACAACTTCATCGATTTGTTGCTGTGGAATATCTTCGCCGGCAACATCTTCTGCCTGAGAATCGTAAGGGGCAGGTTCGACTTCGGGCAACAGATCCAGTTCTTCGACTAGAACACCAGCCATAGAACTGTCATCTACAGATTGAGCAGCGATTACTTCATTGGTAATACCTGTGGCAGTTTCGGATATGGATTCGATCTCTCCCACCAGGATGTCATCAGCCATAGTATTGTCTGCCCTGATATTATCTGAAATATTTGATTGAGCCAGGTTGTCTGACTGCAATGCGTCGAGTGAAAACACGTCCGCCCCGTTTTGATTCTTGTTCCACCACCAAATACCGATCAATACAATTAATACTAAAATAACCAGGTAGGTAGTCCATTTGATGCGCGCGTCATCTACGGATATTAATGTCTCGATTGTGCTGGTCGAATTAATAATCGGATCGCTATTCGAATACGCTTCCGTGTACTGTGCAATCATTTCATCTTCGTTTAATAAAACAATCCTGGCATAAGCTCTTAAATACCCTTTGACGAAAATAGGTGCGGTAATGACGTCGAAATCATTTACCTCGATCGATTCGATAATACGGGTACTCAAGTGCATTCGATTAGCCACGTCTTCGACCGATAAACCTCTATCAATTCGCGCCGCCTGCAGTTTGCTTCCAGGGCCCATAGCGCCAGACCTGTCATCTAATTCGTGGGAAGTATCAGAAGAATTCATATTATTGCTTTCTTGATCATTGCAAGTCTAACCAGGACTGATATTCCTCCGAGTCGGGGAAATCTGACGCTAGATTTGCCGCCAGTTCGTCAACATTGCTGCTGCTATTCAATTCTAAATCGGTTCTGATAGCTAGCCATAGACTTATCGCAGTCCGATTGCCAGTCAGGTGATATTGTTCCAGATAATTCCTGGCTTCGGTAAAATTATTTTGCTCGAATCGCAGCCTGCCCATCGAGAATAATGCTGTCGGGAAGTCGCTTTTCGCTGCGAGTGCCTTGCGCAGGTATTCCTCTGCTTTATCATTTTTATCTATCCTGAGAAGACAAAGCGCAGCATTGGTATAGGCGAATTCAGGCGTTTTATATAATGGGTTTTTCAGCGCCCGTAAAAAATATTTTTCCGATTCTGCTTCGCGATTATTACGACATAAGAATATTCCGTAATTATTAGCCGCCTGTGAATTTTTTCGATCCAGCTTAGTCGCTTTTTTGTAATGGACCTCGGCCTTGTCTTTTTGTAACAGACGATCCTGTAACATGGCATAGGCATTATGCGCCGCGGCTGATTTTGGATTCTGGCGCAGGGCTTTAAGTAATTTTTCGTTTGCATATTCCAGTTTATTTTGTTGCATGTATCCGATGCCAAGCTGAACGTTAATTTTACTCGCCCTTACCATTTTCGATTCTCGCGGATTGACGACGACACACCCTGCCATGGACAGCCCCAAAACTAATAGCAACCAGTATTTAGCACGCATGCGAGATTTTCCCAATTTGTTCCAGCTCAATTTGATATTTCTGGCTGCGCCGACTGCGGTCCTTAAACTGGCCTACTAATTGCCCACAGGCGGCATCGATATCTTCACCTCTGGCCCGCCGCGTAACGGTAATGATGCCCTTGCTCGACACAGTTTCACGGAAACGGTCTATGGTGGTTGTGTCAGAACACTGGTAAATCGCATAGGGGTAGGGATTAAATGGAATCAGGTTTAATTTGCATGGAATGCTTCCAATCAGCTTTGCCAGCTCCCGTGCATGTGCCAGGCTATCGTTTACCCCTTTGAGCATGACATATTCAAAGGTAATCTTGCGGTTTTTGCGGCCATCGATATAGACGCGGCAAGCATCGAATAATTCCCGAATCGGATACTTTCGGTTCAACGGCACCAACTGCTCGCGTAAGGCATCATTCGGCGCGTGTAATGACACGGCCAGGCTAACATCGGTTACCTGGTTTAATTTTTTTATCGCAGGCACTACACCAGCGGTGCTAATCGTCACTCGCCGCTTGCTAAGCGCGTATCCATAATCGTCACACATCATATCGACCGCCGCCATTACCGCGTCAAAATTCAACAGTGGTTCGCCCATGCCCATCATCACTACGTTAGTAACGCCCTGTTTCCTGCCCTCTCGCAGCAATCCGTGATGTACCAGGTGCAATTGTGCGATGATTTCTGCAGTGGTCAAATTGCGGTTAAATCCTTGCTTTCCAGTCGAGCAAAAACTGCAATTCAAGGTACATCCCACCTGCGAAGAAATACATAAGGTAGTGCGCGATTTTTCTGGAATGAGCACGCATTCGATCGCGTTTTCGGTCCCATCGACACTGAGTAACCACTTCCTGGTACCATCTTTAGATTGCTGGGTACTGCTTATAATCGGAAATGCAATACAGGCTTTTTGACTCAATTTTTTGCGCAACTCTTTAGACATATCGGTCATCTGAGCAAAGTCTGTCACACCTCGCTGATGAACCCACTGCATCAATTGTTTCGCACGAAAAGGCTTTTCGCCTAAATCGACGAAAAAACCTTCCAGACCGGCACGGTTTAGGTTGAGCAAGTTAATCTTTTCAGTATTGGACATTGGGTCTCAAAACGAGTGCATGCAAGACGCTTTCAGGCGTGGCTTAGTCAGAAATTTATGACTTTGCGGCCACTATTATAACCAGAATTCGATAGCTATGGTTAATCGGCGGATTTTACGCACTATTGCGGTCAAGTAGAAGTCAAAAGCGGGTAAATATTGCTCAGCAGGGGCATTTCAGTCAACTAGCCCGGACAATTCATGAATTACCGCGATGATTGCGCAGGATTTTGTTTTCACAGGAATTTGCTCCTGCAATTTCTGCATACACGCCATCCGTGGCGATATCAGGAGATTTTCCGAAGAAGTGT
>JADFJT010000140.1 GCA_022566015.1 Pseudomonadota bacterium
ACTAGCCCCGGAAATATCAAACCGGATAATCGATATCTATTGCCGCACCCAACATAAACGTCAACCGATTGCGTCTATTTATGATTAAGCAAGAATACGGGGGTGTATTGGGTACTAGCTACCTCGGGTGAAAACCCTCAAAACCCGCTGTGGATACTTCCATGTACGCTCTGATTTTTCGTCCCTGAAAAATAAGGTTTTGAGCCCTTCCCCCCGAGGCAGCCTCACTATCGAGGTGTGACCGCCGGGATGTTTTTACGGGGCCTTGCGCGACAGGGACGTCGCGTGAGAGCGCCCACGGAGGGTTTACAGCGTTCCCGTAAAAATATACCGGTGGTTACACCCCCCCATGTTCTTAATGTTATTATTGATTTGACTGATATCGAGGTTCACCAAAACCATTCATGAAGTTTATTGATGAAGCGAATATTTTCGTCAGGGCTGGCGATGGCGGCGCTGGCATTGTCAGCTTCAGGCGTGAGAAGTACATTCCGATGGGCGGACCCGATGGTGGCGATGGCGGCGATGGCGGCTCGGTGTATGTGATCGGGTCGAGTGATTTGAATACCTTGTCTGATTTTCGCCATACCCGGCGTTTCGTCGCCAAAAATGGCAAGCGCGGGCAGAGTAAAAATTGCACCGGTGCCAGGGCTGAGGATGTCGTGATCACCGTTCCGCTCGGTACTATAATCACAACGCTGGAACACGGCGAACTAATTGTTGATGTGGCTGACAACCAGTCCGATCCTGTATTGATTGCGCGTGGTGGGTTTCATGGTCTCGGCAATACCCGTTATAAAAGTTCGACTAACCGGGCACCCCGGCAATGCACCCCTGGTAGTGCAGGCGAGCAGTTCGATTTAAAGTTGGAACTGAAAGTAATCGCCGATGTTGGACTGCTGGGCATGCCCAATGCAGGCAAGTCAACTTTTATTCGCTCCGTATCGGCAGCCAGGCCCAGGGTTGCAGACTATCCTTTTACTACCCTGCACCCCAATCTTGGGGTGGTTAGTGTAGCGCCCCACCGCAGTTTCGTGGTGGCCGACATACCTGGGTTGATCGAAGGCGCAGCCGACGGTGTTGGCCTGGGTATCCAGTTTCTCAAGCATTTATATCGTACCCGGCTACTGTTGCATATTATCGACGTTTTGCCAGCTGAATCGGATCAGCCACCAGTGGAATCGGCGCGTAAAATATTGCATGAATTAAAAAAATACGATGAGTCGTTACACCAGAAACCGCGCTGGTTAGTGCTGAATAAAATTGACCTGCTAAATCAGGACGAGCAGTCAGAGATATGCGAAGCTATAGTCGATGGCCTTAAATGGAAGGGCCCGGTATATCGCATTAGTGCATTGAATAAAGAAGGCGTAAAGTTGATTTGCCATGACATCATGAAATATCTGGAAGCCGATGAATCGCTTTAGAAAAATTGTAGTCAAAATCGGTAGTACGCTGATCACCGATGGTGGCAAGGGGCTAGATATAGTGATGATAGCAGCCTGGGCTAAACAAATGGCACAACTGCGGAAACAGGGAATTGACATAGTGCTGGTGTCGTCGGGTTCCATCGCGGAGGGCATCACGCGGCTTGGTTTGAAAACCAGACCCACCAGTATTTCCGAACTACAGGCAACAGCCTCGGTCGGCCAGATGGGTTTAGTACAGGCATATGAATCCTGTTTCCAACAGCACGGATTGCATAGTGCGCAAATATTATTGACCCACGCGGATCTTTCCAACCGAAAGCGTTACCTGAATGCCCGTAGTACTTTGCGTACGCTATTGCGCTATGGTGTTGTGCCCGTGGTGAATGAAAATGACTCGGTGTCGAATGAGGAAATTCGCTTTGGTGATAATGATACCCTCAGTGCATTGGTCGCGAACCTGATCGAGGCGGACCTGTTAATCATATTGACCGACCAGCAAGGACTATACGACAGCAATCCGATGCATAATCCGGATGCCAAACTGATTGAGCAAGCCGATGCAAATGATCCGAAACTAATCGAATATGCCGGGCCGAGTGGTGGCCACCTCGGCAGGGGTGGGATGCAAACTAAAGTTAGTGCCGCGAAACTCGCGGCTCGTTCCGGGACCCATACCGTCATTGCATCGGGCCATGTGAAAAACGTCATTACCAAACTGGTACAGGGAAAGTCAATCGGCAGCTTCCTGAAGGCTGGTGAAGGCCACCTCGCGGCTCGCAAGCAGTGGCTTGCAGGGCACATGCGTTGTGCCGGTGAATTAAAGCTCGATGATGGCGCGGTCGATGTCCTCAGAAATAATAATGCAAGCCTTTTGCCGGTCGGGGTAAAGGGCGTTAGCGGGGTATTTAACCGAGGTGAAGTCGTCGCCTGCCTCGACCCACAAGGGATCGAAATCGCACGTGGCCTGGTGAATTATCCCTCCGACGAATGCAAACAGATTATCGGCAGGCCCAGCCGTGAAATTCCGGAGATTCTCGGCTACGAAGACGATCCCGAATTGATTAACCGTGAAAATTTGATATTGATGAGTGACGATTAAAAGGTTCTCCAGATGACCCAGGCGACAGTTTTATATATTCCCCACGGCGGTGGCCCTTTACCCTTGTTGAGCGATTCGGGTTACGAAACCATGAATCCATTCTTGCGCGAGTTTCCGGCTACGATTAAAAAACCGGATGCAATCATCGTGATAAGCGCGCACTGGGAGCATTCTCCAGTGGCGATCATGGCGCAGGAAAACCCTTCCATGCTATACGATTACTCTGGCTTTCCGCCCGAAAGCTACGAGCTGAAATATCCGGCGCCGGGTGCCCCGTTATTGGCCGGACGCATACACGATATGCTGCGTGAATCTGGGATCGAATCGAAGCTAGACAGGGATCGCGGATTTGACCATGGGGTTTTTGTGCCATTGCTGCTGATGTACCCGGAGGCCGACATACCCTGTATTCAGATATCTCTATCGAGCTCTCTCGACGCGGCATTTCATATTCGCCTGGGTCGGGCATTATCGTCGCTTAAAAACGATAATCTGTTGTTTTTGGGGTCCGGATTTTCATTCCATAATCTACCTGTCATGATAAGTAAGTCTGACGATTCGATTGACAATAATAACAAACAGTTTGAACAATGGCTGGCAGAAACCTGCAGTGATCCTGAACTGGATTCAGCTGAGCGGGAGCAACGGCTAATCAACTGGGAGCAGGCACCGCACGCGCGCTATTGCCATCCACGTGAAGAGCATTTGCTACCTCTACATGTCTGTTATGGGATTGGTGGTGGGTCGGCAACCATGGTGTTTCAAGATGTAGTGGCAGGTTTCATCACCAGTGCTTATCGGTGGTGAAGATGTCTCGTTATACTGGACAGCCATGGACCTCTGAGCCGGGATCTAGTCATGTCAAAATTAATAGAATAACCCAGGTACAATTTTTACCTGGATTCCGGATAAACCCTTCGGGTCTTCCGGGAAGACGTTGGAGAATTATTTCCGATTACCTGTAGCAGTCTACGCTCTCGATGCCAGATATAAATACTACTGCTGATCAAAACCAGTACACCAGTCAACGTAGAGCTGCTGGGTATTTCTGACCAGAACAGGTATCCGAAAATAATCGCCCATACAATATAAGTGTATTCAAACGGCGCAATGACACTGGCCGGTGCCACGCAGTATGCTTTCGATAACCAGTAGAAAGCAAGCGCGCCATTAAATCCGAGGAAAATCATCAGACCCAGGTCATAAGGCTCGGGTAGGGACCATTCGCGTGCCAAAAACACCAGCGATGGATGTTGCGATGTCACAACAATGATACCGCTTGCCAGCAGAAGGCTTAGCAATCCGGCCGCCAGAGTAAATACGATAGTGGTGTTGAACGCGATGGAAAGTGGATTGTCGTGCCAACTGAGGTAGCGGGTAATGATCGTGTGCGACCCATAAGTAATTGCGGCAGCAAACGCGAGTAATACGGGTAGACTGGTAAATTCCCCTGACGGGCCAACAATGATCAACACGCCAATGAAGCCAGTAAATACCGCGCTCCAACGCCTTAATCCGACTTTTTCCCCGAGCAGCAAGGCCGACATCGCGGTGACGAATAATGGTGCCGTGAATACAATAGCCACTACCTGGGCCAGCGGCAGTGAAGCGACCGCGAGATAATAAGTCGTGTAAGAGGTGAAGCCGAGCAGCCCGCGCGCGATAGCCAGGAAAGGACGCTGTGAGATCAATGATATGGGGGTTTTGATCATTCGTACTGCCAGCAGCATCAAACTGGTGGCGATAACTCCGCGGATAAACACGATCAATAGCACCGAATACTGATCGCTGAAATATTTGATGGCCACGTCCTGTATCGAAAACAGGAATAGCGCAGATACTAGCAGCAAAATCCCACTCATCGGGTTGTTGTTGTATGGAGATGACTGATCAGACAATAGTTTGAGATACCCTGATTTCGAAACTGACACGCCAATCGATGGATTTCACTTAAACCTCTGCTATGGGGGAGTAATAGTCTAAGTCTAGGCAATCTTTGATATTTGAAAAGCGACTTTTTCTGTATACTTCAATCGAATAATCCGATATCTATAGTTTGAAATAAATGTATGAAAATCGAAAACATCCGCACTTTTCTGGAGATATCCTCTTGTGGTAATTTTAACCGGGCAGCAGAAAATCTGAATGTAGCCCAATCGACTGTGAGTGCGCGAGTTAAGTCGATGGAACAGGTTTTCGGGCGCAGATTGTTTAAGCGAGGGCATGCTGGTGTCGAATTGACATCGGCAGGACAGCATTTTCGCCAGTATGCGCTCAATATTCAGCGCCTATGGCAACAGGCGCACCAGCATATTACGTTACCGGAAAACTTTAGTCATAGCATCGGGCTGGGCTCGCAGGTTAGCCTTTGGGATAGCCTGATCCTGGAATGGATTCCGTGGATGCGCCGTAATGCTTCCAATATAGCACTTCATGTGGAGGCAGATTATTCACCGAGCCTGATGCGCCAGCTGTCTGACGGATTGCTCGATATCGGAGTGATGTATCAACCTCGGCAGACCCCGGGCCTGGTTGTCGAAGACCTGTTTGAGGAAACACTGGTTCTGGTAACTACCGATCAGCGGGTAGTAAGCGAAGGCTGGATCGAGGGTTATGTATTTGTCGACTGGGGGGATGTGTTTCGAGTCAGGCACGCTGAAGCCTTTCCAGAAATGGAGACGCCGGCGGTATCTGTGGGTCTTGGTGCGCTCGGGCTGGAATATATTCTGCAAAATAGTGGCTCTGGTTATTTTCCAGTTCGAGTGGTGCAGCCCTATATCGAACAAGCCCGGTTGTTTCGAATCGAGGGCACACCAAGCGTACAGCGCCCTGCTTATATGGTTTACCCGTCTTCGGGGCGCAACCCCGAGGCACTCGAACTGGCGCTGCGTGGGTTGCGTGAAATTGTTTCCAGCCAGGCAGGGTAATATCTCGGGTTATATTTCAACCATTTCAAATTCTTCCTTGCCCGCCGCACAGTCGGGACAAATCCAGTCGTCGGGAACATCTTCCCAGCGCGTGCCTGGCGCGATGCCGTCTTCGGGCCAGCCTTCGGCCTCGTCATAAATTAGCCCACAAATGAGGCATTCCCATTTTTTCATGTTCCTGGCCTTGTTCAAGCGTTTAAATTGAGGTCTGGTATTTTTGCTTTAGCAGTCGGTAATGCCTGGGCAAATAAATCAGCAGCTGTTTTTCTCGATCGGTAAGTTCGCGAACCCGACGAGCCGGGTTTCCAAGATATAGGTAGCCCGATTCGAGGGTTTTACCAGGAGCTACCAGAGAGCCTGAGCCGACCATGACCCGATCTTCGATGATGACGTTGTCCATGATTATAGCCCCCATGCCGATCAGGCATTGATTTCCGATGCGGCATCCGTGTAGCAGAGCCTTGTGCCCAACGGTCACTTCGTTTCCGATGTGTAATTCTGCGCCGGTCTCGTTAAATTCACCCTGATGCGATACATGCAAAACAGAGCCATCCTGAATATTCGTACACCGACCGATGCGCTGCGGAGCGCATCTCTACCTCTCGAATGTACGTTGCCGTGGGCACGCTCCGGGCGACGAAAGTCGCTGCGCTGCACGAGACGCCTTCGACGGTGGCGATTGAAGCGATCGCGCCGGTTACGCACGGCTGCCGTAGACGTTCGGACAGCGCCGTCGGCGCACTGGCACCGTTCGCGCACGGGCACCCGTCGCGTCGGCCGCGATGCTACCGCATGGCGATGGTGCGGGCCATCGGCTGCAGCACCTGATCGATG
>JADFJT010000141.1 GCA_022566015.1 Pseudomonadota bacterium
AAAGGGAAAGGACCCGTTTCGAGTTTTCCCCCGGTCGCGAGTTTATAGCAGCGGCTTGAAGAGAGCGCGAGAGCGAGCTGCTAATCGCTATGAGACAGAGTTTGGCGAGGAATGCCCCTGGGGATTCAGGCATTTAAGAATCCACGATCTGCGGCATACCTTCGGCAGGCGGGTGAGGGCAGCGGGTTGGAGTAATGAAGACAGGAAAGATCTGTTAGGACACAAAAATGGTGACATTACAACGCACTACTCTCGAGTGGAAATTGATCACCTGAGGGAGGTCGTGGAATCCATCGTTAGGAAAATCTCCTACAATTCTCCTACATTGAAGGTTGTCGGAGATTAAGAGTTGGGACTAAGTCATTGAATAAAATGGTGGCTATGGGTGGATTCGAACCACCGACCCCATCATTATGAGTGATGTGCTCTAACCAACTGAGCTACATAGCCAATTATTTACCAGTAAACCGGATTGCCCGTTTTGGGGGAGCGCGATTCTCGCTTGAAGGCCGCTTACTGTCAAGCACCGAACTAAACTAGACATTAAAACGAAAATGCACCACGTCGCCTTCGTGCATCCTGTAGTCCTTGCCCTCGAGCCGCCAGCGCCCAGCGTCTTTTGCGCCCTGTTCACCTTTGCCCGCGATAAAATCGTCGAAGCCGACTACTTCGGCGCGGATGAAACCTTTTTCGAAGTCAGTATGGATTACCCCGGCGGCTTTGGGGGCGGTATCACCAACACGAATAGTCCAGGCGCGGACTTCCTGTACACCGGCTGTGAAGTAAGTTTGTAATTTTAACAGGCGATAACCCGCATGGATTACGCGATCGAGGCCGGGTTCATTTAGCCCCAGTTCTTGCAAAAATTCAGTCGCATCTTCGGCATCGAGCTCGGCGATATCGGCTTCAATTGCGGCGCAAACGGCAACCACTTCTGCGTCTTCGCCTTTTACAAACGCGTTTATCGCGTCCAGATGCGGATTATCCTTGAAGCCATCTTCGGCAACATTGGCTACATACAAGGTTGGTTTCGCTGTAATCAAATGCAAATCCTTCATCCAGCGTCGCTGTTGATCCTCAATTTCAAAACTACGCGCGCTCTGTCCCGATTCCACATGCACCTGTATCGCGTGCATAAAAATGAGTTTGTCTTTGGCTTCCTTATCGTTCGATTTCGCCATTTTAGTAGCGCGCTCGGTCTGGCGTGCAATCGATTCCATATCCGCGAGCAATAATTCGGTATTGATGGTTTCGATGTCACTCAGTGGATCGATCTTGTTGCTGACATGCACGACATCCGGGTCTTCGAAACAACGGACTACCTGTGCGATTGCATCGGTTTCCCGGATATGCCCGAGGAACTGGTTGCCCAGGCCTTCACCCTTCGAAGCGCCTGCAACCAGGCCCGCAATGTCGACGAATTCAATCGTGGTTGGGATCGTTTTCTTTGGATTAACGATATCGGCTAGCTGCTGAAGCCGGGGATCGGGTACTTCGACGATGCCAACATTCGGATCGATGGTACAAAAAGGATAGTTTTCGGCAGCAATCCCGGCCCTGGTTAACGAGTTGAACAGGGTTGATTTGCCAACGTTGGGGAGCCCAACAATGCCACATTTGAATCCCATAAATTACCTATCCCACTGCTGCGGTATGTAATGCCTGCATTGCTTTGTCGAGCCGACCTTCGAATACGTGTGGCATCACTTCGAGCGTGCGTTGGTTGGCGGCTTCTATCGAGTGGAGATCAGATTCCGACGGCCGGTGCAATACATAATTGGTCACCAGGCTACTGTCCCCGGGGCGCCCAATACCTATGCGTATCCGAAAAAATCCCGGACCACCCAGATGGTTGATTAAATCGCGTAATCCATTATGTCCGCCGTGACCGCCACCCTGTTTTAGGCGATTGTCGCCCGGCGCCAGGTCGAGTTCATCGTGCGCGACCAGAATTTGCTCTGGTTGCAGGTGGTAATAACGAGCTACTGCCCCGACCGATTGCCCACTTCGATTCATAAATGTCATAGGTTTTAATAGATATACATCGTTGCCCGATTCTCGGTAACGAGACTCGTCGGCATTGAATCGTTTTTCATGGCGAAATGAAAGCGATAGGTGCGCGGCCATCAGGTCTAAAAACCAGAATCCGGCATTGTGTCGGGTATTGACGTAATCGGCCCCGGGATTACCGAGGCCGACGATCAATCGAATATCAGCGGTGAGCGCAGCCACTAATATCTCTCACTTCTACTTTTCGGTGGTCTCGCCACCTTCAGGCTCTCCAGCGTCGCCGCCATCTTCGGCCTGTTCATCCTCAGTATCAGGCGCTTCTGGTACTTCGTCGGAAATGACTTCTTCTGCACGGGTCTTAACAACCGATAGTACGCCCAGATTATGGTCGTCGTGTTCGGTATCCTCAATATGCGTCAATACAATAATTTCCACGCGTTCGGGGATCTTGATATCCGAAAGGTGTAGCGATTCACCGAGATGCAGATTTTGGGCGTCAATTTCGAGATATTCCGGAAGATCCTTCGGCAAAGCGATGATTTCAATTTCTGCCACGGTTTGCGTCATCATGCCACCATCCGTTTTCACACCAACACAGTCTTCGGCATTGAGTACGTGGATCGGGACCACTATCTTGATTGGCTTTTTCTTGTCGATACGAAAAAAGTCTGCGTGTAAAATTACATTTTTGTACGGATGACGTTGCAAATCACGCAGGATGACTTCTTCCTTTTCCTGACCGACATGCAAGTCGATGACCTGCGTATAAATAGCCTCGTTTTCGAGTTCGTGATTGAACGTGTTTTGCTCAAGGCTGATGTTGGTGGGGTCATTATCGCCCCCATATATGATTGCTGGAACCATTCCCGTGCGTCTCAGGCGGCGGCTCGCACCTTTCCCCGAATCTACACGCGGTTCAGCATTCAATTGAATGTTATCTGACATTGCTGTACTCCAAAATAAAAAACCCTGCTAGAGGGATACTTTCCTCGCGACCAGGAAAGACCGGGCGGTTACTTGTTAACCAGGTAACCTAAAAGCCACTTTCGCGGCTATCGTCAATCCATATACAATGAACTGACCGATTCTTCAAAATGAATGCGGCGAATCGTTTCAGCCAACATTCCGGCAACCGACACCTGGCGGATAGTTTTGCTTTGTTCGGCTTCCGGCGACAATGGAATAGTATCGGTGACAATCAATTCTTTAAGCACTGAGTTTTCTAGATTCTCTATTGCATTTCCCGATAATACCGGGTGTGTACAGTAGGCATAAACACCTTTTGCTCCGCGATCCATCAATGCCTCAGCCGCATGGCACAGGGTACCAGCGGTATCGACCATGTCATCGACGATGATGCATGTCTTGTCCTTCACCCTGCCGATAATATTCATCACTTTTGCCATATTGGGCTGCGGACGACGTTTATCGATAATCGCAAGATCCGCATCGTCGAGCTGTTTGGCTACCGCCCTGGCTCGAACTACGCCACCCACATCGGGTGATACCACGATCATATCCGGGTATTTCTTTTTCCAAATATCGCCCATCAATATTGGCGACGCGTAAACATTATCCACCGGGCATTCGAAAAACCCCTGGATTTGGTCCGCATGTAAATCGATGGTTAAGACTCGGTCTACACCGACACTGGTGAGCATATTGGCAACCACCTTGGCGGTAATCGGTACCCGTTGCGATCGCGCCCGTCGATCCTGCCGTGCGTACCCAAAATAAGGGATGACCGCGGTGACTCGATTCGAAGAAGCACGATTGATCGCGTCAATCATGACCAGCAACTCCATCAAATTGTTATTGGTGGGAACGCAGGTCGGCTGGATCACAAATACATCCTTACCACGCACATTTTCACCGATCTCGACGGAAGTCTCCCCGTCGCTAAAAGTACCCACCGAAGCTTTGCCCATTGGAATTTCCAGATTGCGCACAATGGTCTTAGCCAGCTGGGGATTGGCGTTTCCGGTGAAAACCATTAAATCGTTGGTGGCGGTGCTACCTACCATTCGCTATGTCTCTCAAAGTCTCTCTAAATATGGCTGGGCCGGCTGGAATCGAACCAACGAATGCCAGGATCAAAACCTGGTGCCTTACCGCTTGGCGACGGCCCATTTATTTGTGGCGCATTCTTACATCCCTGTAGCTGCGTCCGGCCCAGCAATCCGTGGCCGGGCGCTCTTCGGGTAAATGACATGTTAAATGTCATTTCCTGATCCTCATCGCCCTTACCGCTTGGCGACGGCCCATTTATTTGTGGCGCATTCTTACATCCCTGTAGCTGCGTCCGGCCCATAAAAATAATTCTGTCTACAGCAATCCTAATTGCTGGTGCACTGGATTTAGATTCATTGCCTTCCCTATGAAAGAATCCCAGTGCTCTGGCACCCGCAATTTTACACTTTCCGCTTGTTCGAGGCTATCGAAAGGGGCGAATACGCAGGCTCCGGTACCGGTCATTCTGGTGGCTGAGTAATGACCTAACCAGTCAATAGCCTGTTGAATTTCGGGGTAAAGCGAACAGGCGACGGGTTGGCATACATTGGTACCCGACCCTTCCAGAAAGGCGCGTATTGTGATTGCATCGCAATTGCGTGTCAATTCCTGTGCGGCAAATATTTTCGCTGTTGATACCACAATTCCTGGGTCAATAATCAGCTGCCAGGGCTCTGGCAGTTCGACACGACTTAACTGTTCGCCAATTCCAGTCGCCCAGGCCGAATATCCAGTCACGAAAAAGGGAACATCGGCACCGAGTTCGAGTCCGATTTCAGCCAGTTCGGCAACCGACAGACCCAGCCCCCAGAGCCTGTTTAAGGCGAGTAATGTCGTGGCTGCATTAGAACTGCCACCACCGAGGCCACCGCCTATCGGGATTCGTTTGCTGATTGATATTTCTACGCCCTGGGATAAATTAGCTCGCTGTTGCAACACCTGTGCTGCGTAGAGCGAGATATCTTCATTTTCAGGAACGGGAGAATTACTCTCTATGCGAGTGATCGTACCGTCCTCGGTCACACCGAAGACCATTCGATCGCATAAGTCGATAAATTGAAATACCGTCTGCAATAGGTGGTATCCGTCACCTCTGCGTCCGGTGATATGCAGCATCAAATTTAGCTTTGCGGGTGAGTTCAGGGCTAAGCGTTCCATGCTTCTAGTTCAGTCGAACCCGGGAAATTCAAATGTATTATCCAACCGCGACTCGATTCGCTGCCAGCGACTGATTACAATTTTGAGCGCCAGGTCCCGGTGTTTCAGGTACATCTTCTTTGGTAACCCCGGTTCAGACTCATCGTCTGCAAAGTAATCCAGATAATTAATCGACCAGCCTTCTTGCCGGAGGGTTTTTAAGCGTCCATCAGCATACAATTCATATGTATAGGATTCCGGTTGTTGAGGCGAGCCCTTTATCCACGATTTCAGGCCACCGATAGGGATCGACCAACCAAACAGTTGGGATAACAGGGCTTCCGCAGAGTGGCTAAAATGGGTTTGCCCATCGGGCATCGTGAGCTTGACTGAATAATTTAGATCAGTCGTCGGGTTTGACTCGACACGAAACACACCCTGACCAAAAGGGGCCTGGATCATAATGACGAACTGCTCGGGCTCGCGCACCCAGTTGAATCCAACCTGGTACACCTCTTTATTAACAAATATCGCTGTTCTGGCCTGTAACTCCCAGGCGTCGATTTTCTGCAGTGCCTTTTGCCGAGTGGCCCAAATCTGGTAGCTTTCGTCGGTAACGGGAATATCGCGCAGGCCAGTACAGGCACTGAGTAGCATCACCACGATCAATAGTGGCAGAAGATAGCCTATGCCGATTCGCCCGGTAACACGAATGTTACCTGTTAAAGCATCACTAGCAGGCGCTTCAGGCGATTCCGTAGCTATTGCCGAGGCACAATAATCGCCCAGGCGAATATGATAATGGTCTGCGTACATCGACGCATAGTAGTGGTGCAACAGGGTAAATACCAGTTTTCTAAATGGCTGCCTGGTCAGGGTATGAGACGACGCATTACATCCAGCAAGTACGAGTCATTGGGAAATTTTAGTAGCGACTTTTCCCACACTTTTTTGGCATCTTCCTGCGCTCCACTGGCCCACAACACTTCGCCCAGGTGCGCGGCAATTTCACCATCATCGAATCGTGACAGGGCTTTACGTAACAGTCGAATGGCCTCTTCGAA
>JADFJT010000040.1 GCA_022566015.1 Pseudomonadota bacterium
TCATCGTTACACCCTTCACGCTGTCGGGTGCAATGTCGCCGATCACCCTGGCTGGTGCGCTCGCGCAACAACATGCTGAGGCGATGATGGGTATAGCATTGGCCCAAATCGTTCGACCGGGCACGCCGGTGCTTTACGGCGGATTTACATCGAATGTCGATATGAAAACCGGATCGCCAGCGTTTGGTACCCCTGAGTACGTTCAGGCTGCACAGGCCTCGGGGCAGCTTGCTCGGCACCTTGGGCTACCGTTTCGTTCCAGTAACGTGACAGCGGCCAATACCCCTGATGCCCAGGCCGCGTACGAGAGCAGCATGTCGTTATGGGGTGCAATTACCGGTCAGGCAAACCTGATCATGCATGCAGCGGGTTGGTTGCACGGCGGACTGACGGCATCGTTGGAGAAACTCATCATCGATGCCGAGATGTTGCAAATGATGTCTGCCTATACTCGACCATTTGAAGTAAGCACCGAGACTCTTGCACTCGACGCGATACGCGAAGTAGGCCCTGCGGGCCATTTTTTCGGTACTGCGCACACCATGGAAAGGTACGAAAATGCATTTTATGCGCCGTTACTTTCTAATTGGGACAATTACGAAACCTGGCTCGAGCGCGGGTCGGTTGACAGCGAGCAGCGAGCCAACCAGATATGGAAACAATTGTTGCGCGAATACCAACAGCCGACCATCGATCCGGCAATTGACGAAGCCTTAAAAGATTATGTCGCAAGGCGCAAACGCCAAATGACAGCATAGAGATAGGGGACGAACAGCCTTATTTAAGATCGGCAGGTGAAGTCGCCAGACTCCTGTTTTAGGTTAAAAATTTCGAGGACACACTTCTGATCTACCTATAGAATAAGGAGGTGTAGAAAATCGCAATTTTCAAATATTACAAAGACAGAAGGCGGGTATACCCCCATGAAACACTACCAAATGTATATCGATGGCGAATGGTGCGACGCTGCCGACGGTGCAAAACTTGAATCGATAAATCCGGCTACTGGAAAAGTCTGGGCGACCGCCGCTGTCGCAGGGGAGGCTGAAGTTAATCGAGCGGTTGGTGCGGCCAGTCGCGCACTGAAGCAGGGCCCGTGGGCAACGATGAATGCCACCCAACGCGGTAAATTACTGCATAAACTAGGGGACTTGATCGGTGAAAATGCCCAGATGCTGGGAGAAATCGAAACCATCGATAGTGGCAAGCTCGCAAAAGAGACGCGTGCCCAAACAGGCTACGTATCCGACTACTATTATTACTATGCCGGGCTGGCCGACAAGATTCAGGGTGCAACCTTGCCAATAGACAAGCCCGATATGCATGTTTATACCAAACGAGTACCCATTGGTGTAGTCGCTGCAGTAGTGCCGTGGAATGCGCAAATGTTTTTAACTGCGACCAAACTTGGTCCTGCGCTGGCAGCGGGTAATACCGTGGTGTTAAAAGCGTCTGAACAGGCGCCTGCGCCGATGTTTGAATTTGCCAGGCTGGTTGATCAGGCTGGATTTCCTCCCGGCGTAGTTAATGTCATTACCGGCTATGGAGAGCCCTGCGGTCGACTGTTGACCAGCCATCCAGATGTTAATCGTGTTGCCTTTACCGGTGGGCCGGAAACCGCGCGCCATATAGTACGCAATACAGCTGAAAACTTTGCCGTGCTATCGCTTGAACTAGGCGGGAAGTCGCCCATCGTAATATTTGAAGATGCGGATATTGAAAGTGCGGTGAACGGTGTCATTGCCGGTAATTTTGGCGCCGCAGGCCAAAGTTGTGTTGCGGGATCGCGAGTTTTTATCCAGTCTTCGATACGCGAGGATTTTCTCGCGCTACTGGTGGAGCGAGCCAAACAAATCCGCATTGGCGATCCACTCAGTGAAGACACCCAGGTCGGCCCGCTCGCCACCCAGGCACAACTCGACCATATCACCGAATCGGTAGCTGATGCAATTCGCGAAGGAGCCACTCTCCTGTGCGGTGGGGTGCGCCCCGAGGGTTTCGATCAGGGTTGGTATTTCACCCCGACTATTCTCGATTGTCCCAACCAGCAGATACGTACCGTGCGCGAAGAAATGTTCGGGCCGGTGCTTTCCGCCCTGAGTTTCGATACCGAGGACGAAGCGATAGAACTGGCCAACGATTCAAAATTTGGTCTGGGTGCGGGTATTTTTACCCGTGACATCGGTCGTGCGATACGTGTGTCGGATGCGATTCACTCGGGAATTATCTGGGTCAATACTTACCGCGTTATTTCTCCGATCGCTCCGTTTGGCGGATTCAAGCAGAGTGGATCGGGGCGCGAGAGCGGCATCGATACGATCAATGATTACACACGTACCAAGACGGTGTGGATCAATACATCGACGGAGCCAATGGCGGATCCGTTTGTGATGCGATAATTATTGCCAGGTCAATATTTTATGTCGGCAGAGACTGATTTACCTTATTCATTTTGCAAGCGATTTGGAATCGTTGCTTCAACCGCGGTATCGGATGGGAAGCTGAGCTTAATTACCCGCCAGGGAACATCGATTAATGCGATTAACGAGGCGCAACGTTTATTAGGCTTAGTCGATAGTATTTCGGTGGAAAACGATCAGGAATTCAATCGATCATTAAGCCAGCATTTTGAAAAAAATCGAGAAACCTCGTTCGACGAAGTGGAAAAAATTGGTGGGGAACTCAATCTGTATGACGTCGCGCGGGAACTGGCCGAACCAGAAGATTTACTTGAAAGCGATGACGATGCGCCGATTATTCGACTGATTAACGCGTTGATTACCGAGGCGATCAAGGAAAATGCTTCAGATATTCACGTCGAACCATTTGAAACTAGATTATCGATCCGTTTCAGGGTAGACGGTGAGTTGCGCGAAGTTCTGGAACCACCGCGCCAGATTGCCAGCTTATTGTGCTCGCGCATAAAGGTCATGGCGCAGCTCGATATTGCGGAAAAACGCTTACCTCAGGATGGGCGAATTTCACTCAAAGTAGCCAACCGACCGATCGATATTCGTGTTTCAACTTTGCCATCGGGTCATGGAGAACGCGTTGTCATGCGTATACTCGATAAGCAGGCCGGTCGTCTGGATTTATTGCAGCTTGGAATGTCCGACAGGGATCGAAAAAGGGTCGATCAAATGATTCAGAGGCCACACGGAATTATCCTCGTTACCGGGCCGACTGGATCTGGAAAAACGACTACGCTTTACGCGATGCTTACGGCCTTAAATGATTCGAAACGCAATATTCTTACGGTCGAAGATCCGATTGAATATGATCTCGATGGTATCGGCCAGACACCGGTTAATAACAAAGTGAATATGACTTTCGCACGGGGGCTCAGAGCGATACTACGACAGGATCCTGATGTAGTCATGGTAGGCGAAATACGTGATAGCGAAACAGCACAAATCGCCGTGCAGGCCAGCCTCACGGGCCATCTGGTGTTGTCTACACTACATACCAATTCAGCGGTCGGTGCAGTCACACGACTTCAGGATATGGGAGTCGAGCCATTTCTTTTGTCCTCAACCCTGGTCGGAGTTATTTCACAGCGATTGGTGCGCAATCTTTGCCCGCACTGTAAATCTGAAATCAGCTTGAACCAGGAAGAGTTGACCAATTATGGTATTGACAAACAGGACACGACCTATAAAGGGGCTGGATGTCCGAAATGTACGCAAAGAGGATATAAAGGCCGGTCCGGAATTTATGAAATGATTGAAATCGATGAGTCGCTCACGACCATGATCCACGATTGCAAAAGCCAGCTCGAAATAGAGCACTATTGTCGTAGCAGGAGCCCGGGGTTGAGAGAAGATGGCATACGTAAAGTGATTTTGGGTGAGACATCACTGGACGAAGTACTCCGGGTGACGCGAGATAACGCGTCGTCAGAATAGAGAAAGTCCAATGGGCGCATACGAATATCAGGCCGTCGATGCCGATGGTAAAAATCGAAAAGGCCTGATAGAAGCCGATACTGCGAGGCAGGCGCGGCAGCAGTTACGCGGAATGAGCCTGATGCCATTGCAGGTCGATGAAGTTTCGGCCGGAATTCTCAATGTTCAGATCAAGTCCCGCCGCGACAAGATCAAGGTTGCTACAGTCGCCCTGATTACGCGTCAAATAGCGACCTTGATCGGTGCCGGGCAACCAGTGGAATCGGCCTATCATGCGGTGTCGCGCCAGACCCAGAAAAATCAGGCCAAACGCGTTTTACTAGCGGTAAGGGCCAAGGTTCTGGAAGGTTTTCCCCTGTCTGAAGCGTTGAGAGAATATCCGCGCATTTTCGATAAAATGTACTGTGCCTCGGTACACGCTGGTGAACAATCTGGACTGCTCGACCTGGTGATGGAGCGGCTCGCCGATTATCTTGAGGCGCGGCAGGACTTGCAGCGAAAAACCAGTCTCGCGCTTATTTATCCGATTCTTTTGAGCGTAGTCTCAATTTTACTGGTTGCGGGTTTACTTACCTTTGTCGTGCCGCAAATTGTCCAGGTGTTTGAGGGTTTTGATCAGGAATTGCCGTTGCTGACGCAATGGATGATTAAGCTTTCGGATTTTATTAAAGCCTATGTATTCCATATGCTGGCTGGAATAGTGGTATTGATTTTTATTTACAATCAGCTATTGAAACTTTACTGGTTTAGTTTTATGCGTGATCGATTCTTACTGACATTACCACTAGTCGGATATCTGGTGAGATTGTCCAATACCGCGCGTTTCACACGCACCATGAGTATTCTGGTATCGAGCGGTGTAACCGCGCTGGACGCGATGCGAATTTCAACCGAAGTGATAATAAGCCAACCGATTAAAAAAGCGGTGGTAAAAGCCACCGAGCGGGTTAGGGAAGGCGAGCATATATCTGTCGCACTCGATCAATCGGGGTATTTCAGTCCGCTGGTGCTGCAATTGATCGAAAATGGCGAATCGAGCGGTAAACTGAGTGACATGATGGAACGCGCTGCCAAAGCCGAAGAAGGAGAAATTGCCGGAGTGACTGCGTTATTCGTAGGCCTTTTCGAGCCGGCCATGATCCTGGTCATGGGTGGTGTCGTGATGCTCATCGTGCTCGCGATTCTGTTGCCTATTTTTGACATGAATGATTTGCTCCGGTAGAAATACAGGCCCAGGGTGGGTATTTGTTGCGTTTGCTCTGGTCGTGATGGGCGTGCTACAGCTGTTTGACTTCGATGTATTACGATATCAGCAAAGCTGGTTGTCGCGGGGTGAATACTGGCGAATCTTCTCGGCACACTGGGTCCATGTCAACTGGCCACATCTGATGCTTAACGCCTTTGGCCTGCTCCTGTGCATGGGAATTACTTCGCCGAGGTGGGCAATAAAACGCTGGATTTTTTATCATCTTTTCCTGGCACTGGGTATTTCTGTCTTGTTTACACTGCTCAATCCCGAACTAGAGTGGTATGCTGGATATTCCGGTGTTTTGTATGGAATATTCGTGTTAGCCGCGCTCGATTTATATCAGAGAGATAAACTGATTGCGCTGGCACTCGCGATAGGGTTAAGCACCAAAATTATTTTAGAGCAGGTGGGCGGATTTAATATAAGCAGTAGCAAATTTATAGGCACGTTGGTGGTGATCGACGCGCATCTTTACGGGGCATTACTGGCGTTATCGATTGCACTCGGTGAGCGAGTTTATACAATACTCGGTAACAGCGATTCCGATTAAAAAGGTACATTAGACGAATAGTTCCCGCTAACGGGTGATTAGAAAATTATGAGAATATCTGGGCCACAAAAAGGCTTTACACTACTCGAAATTATTGTGGTATTGACCATAATTGCGATCATGGCAGCTTATATTGCACCCAAGGTAACGGGCCGGGTTGGTGATGCGCGCCTGAGCAAGGCCAAGAGCGATATCCGCGTACTGGAATCTTCACTTGAGCTTTACAAGCTCGATAATTTTTCTTATCCAGATACCGAACAGGGTCTCGACTCTCTGGTCAATAAGCCTTCCGGCGATTTGAAGCACTGGCGCAAGGGGGGCTATATCAGGAAGCTGAACAAGGATCCCTGGGGTTATGACTATCAATACCAATACCCGGGCGTAAACGGGGAATATGACGTGTATTCGCTGGGTTCCGACGCTGCGGTAGGTGGATCCGACGAAGCTGCCGATATCGGTAACTGGAATCTTGATTCCTAGTCCACATGTTGCACAAAGGCGTCACCCTGGGTGATCTTTATCTATATCACTCAATGTTATCCATGGTATGTTGACCTGACTGAAATTGGCAGATTGTGCCTGAACTTCGATCCCTCGATACATCATGCGGGCTAGCCTCAGAAAAAATTCCATCGAACGAGGTTTTACGCTATTTGAAATACTCGTCGTCGTCATCATCGTGTCTATCACTGTTAGCGCAATTTTGTTTTCGACCGGTCTACGCGACGATTCCAGTGACCTCAAGGGGCTGGGCAAGGATCTCAGTCAATTGATTCGCCTGCTATACCAGGAAGCTATATTTGAAAATCGAAATTACGCGATTTCCCTGAACTATCAGGGTTTTAACATACTCGAATACAATGGCCAGGATTGGGTAGCAGCGGACCAGTCGTTTTTCCGAAAAGTTAAAATGAGTGAGTCTCAAAGTTCAGATTTGACCGTCGAAAAATTTGTCATTCAGCCGGTCGATCAAAGCAACCCAATCCCGCACATACTAATTCTGTCTAGTGGGGAAATGTCAGCATTCGACTGGCGTATCATCGATAGTGAATCCCGTGCGAGTATTACGATTCAGGGCAACTTACTCGGTAATGTATTAATGAGCGGGCCCGTACCCCACAGTTAAATATGTCTGGAATTTTCGTCAAAGGATTTACCCTGTTAGAAGTGATGATTGCGCTATTTTTTATTGCCATCACCATGGGGGCCGTTATCGAAAGCGGCTCAAGTGCGATCATGCGCTCGAGTATTCTAAAAGAAAGAACCATCGCTAGCTGGGTCGCGCAAAATCAACTGGCACTATATCGAGCAAAAAAAACCTGGACTAATATCTCGAATAAGAGCGGTGTGGTTGAAATGGCGGGTACCTCGTGGCGATGGAAAATGAAAATCAGCAAAACTGACGAACCGTCGATGCGTCGAATCGACGTAGATGTATACCTCGCTGACAGTGATGAGATATCGGCGAGCGAGACAGGATTTATCGCGAACCTATGATTAATCGAAATCATAAACAGGGATTCACGCTGCTCGAAATGCTGGTGGCGATCGTAATTTTTGCGGTTGTGGCCGGTATCGCCTACAGCGCATTGAATCAGACAATCAAAATCGGTAATCGGGTGAGCGAAGCCGACCGTCGGCTGTCAGAATTGCAGTTCGCGTTGACCTATTTTAACCAGGACTGGATGCAGGTGTCTCCACGCAAAATTCGTAATCAGTACGGAGATACAGAAAACCAGGTTGTACTGGCCGACAACCGTATCAGCTTTACCCGCAGCGGCTGGAATAACTTGTTACAGCATAAGCGGAGTGAGCTACAACGTGTGCAGTATGAACTGGTCGATCATAACCTGGTGAGGCGATACTGGCGTTCGCTGGACCAGGGCATAGGTGAAGAGCCGTTAACCACGGTGATATTGTCGGCCGTCGATGCATTCGAGATTCAGTTTATCAATGCTGAAGAACAGGCTATAGATACCTGGCCAGATGAGTTAAGTCGGGGGTTAGGACCACCGATAGCGCTGGTATTGACTGTCAATCTGGACGATTTCGGTGAAATCAGGCGGATTATGGAGGTCCCTGAAGGTGTTTTGTAAACCATCAGGCGAGTCGGGAATCGCTTTGTTATCAGCGATATTAGTGCTAGTAATTGCCAGCGTCATCAGTGTTTCGATCGCTCACCAGGGTGCTTTTTCGATCCGAAAGACATCACGGATTCAGCTCATGGATAAGGCCCGGCACTATGCGCTGGGTCTCGAAGACTGGGCGCGAATATTCCTGTCTAAGGATCGTAAAGACTCCAGCGTCGATCATTTGGGGGAAGATTGGGCGATAGGAATTCCCGGACTACCGATCGAGGGCGGTTTTTTGGCTGGGTTTCTGGAGGATGAGCAGGCTAAATTTAATCTTAATAATTTGCTTGGCTCCGAAGAATCGGTAAACAGATTCAAGCGTTTATGTAATAATCTTAATGTTGATACTACTTTTGTGCCGGCTTTGCTGGACTGGTTGGACGATGATTTTGAAGTGCGGTATCCCGATGGTGCAGAGGAGAATTACGAAAGCTATCGAGTGGCAAATCGGGAAATGGTGGATGTGAGCGAATTGTTTCTGGTGAAAAACGTAACACCGGAAATTTTTCAGACCCTGAGGCCCTATATTGCTGCCCTGCCAGGGCCGACCAAATTAAATGTGAATACAATGTCCGAAACCATATTCCTGTCATTGGGTGACGATCTTGAAGCCGATGCTTTTATAGACGAAAGGGAAGAGAAAGAGTTTTCCGACGTGCAAGATTTCATCCAGCGCCTACAGTTAACGCTCGAAGAATCGGGTTTATCGGTCAGTACTAATTACTTTTTAGCCCATGGGCAGGTCACGGTAGGGGAGCAGGAACTTAGCCTGAATTCGTTGATATACCGTGATTCGGAAGGTAAAACATTGATTATCTCTCGTACGCTGGGGCGGTATTGATGTCGACCTTGCTGATTCGCTTTGACGATGCCTCCCTCAACCAATTTAGCTGGATTATCGAGGGGTCCGGGGACAGTGATGAGGCGGTGGCCTGGCATCGTGGCTCTGCTCAGGATTTAGGGGCGTTGAGTGAGAATCATGCTTCTACCGTACTTATTATTCCCCAGCAATGTGTGTATTTAACTCAGTTCGACATTCCACCCAATTCGGCGCGTCAGGTGCTCTCGTCTATCGAATATCAAATCGAAGATCAACTGGCCCAGGATGTTGAGCGGCAGCATGTTGCGATTGGTAATCAATCCAGAAATCCCATTGCGATCGCGGTAGTCGAGAAAGCCATTATGGAGCGTTGCCAGGAACTGCAGCAAGCCCATAGTTTAAACGTTTCCATGATTATACCGGAAGTATTTCTCTGTCCCTGGACTAGTCAGGCAGGTGAGGTAAGCCTGATCGAGAGTGACAATGGCCTGGTCCTTCGATACGGGGATTACCAGGGTCTCAAGTGCCGCGTGGAGATGCTCGAAACGGTGCTGAAGCAAATCACCCAGGAGCAGGAAATAAATAATGTCATTTATTATATTCAGAATAAAACTTCATACGAAACCTTACAGCTCACGCAGTATCCTTCGCAGCACAGAATTCTAAAAATGGATCAGCTGAAATTTAATCGATCCAAATCGATAGATTTACAGCAACGCCAATTTCAGCAGTCATCAGCCTGGCTCGGGTTGCTAAAAACATGGCGCTGGCTCTTCGCTTTGCTGGCGCTTATGCTCGCAGTGAGCGGGTACAATAAAGCCCTGGCACTACAGGCGCTGGAAACGGAGTTGGCGCAAATCAAAACTGTCCAATTTGAACTGATCAAGCGCTATCTGCCGCCCAATATAGACGAATCATCGAATCTGAAAAAGGCATTGATCACGGTTTTAAGGCAAAATCAATCGAGTCGCCAGGAAATTGATTTTCTCGGGCTACTGGGTACCTTTACCCAGGCAAAAGCTGGATTTCCCGCGATTACAGTAGATAAATTAGGCTATCAAAAAGGTCGCTTGAGTATCGACGTTAAGACTGCTCAATTGAGCGAGATAGAAGCATTGCTGGAAGCGATTGAATCGACAGAGCAGGCGGTTAAGCTGGAAAATCTGGATATCAAACCCGATACTACATCGGGTCGATTTGTGCTAACGGGAAGTTCAACAAAATGAATCCGATTTCCAACTACAGTGTCCGAGAAAAATTTATTATTGGGCTTGCGTTACTCGCACTGTTATCAGTAATGGTACACGCATTTGTGGTGGAACCTTACACGCAACGCGTGTCAGCTTTGATGGATAATCTAGAACAGGGCAAAACAGATTTAATCTGGATGGAGAGTGTTGTCGGCCGGTTACCTGCCAATAGTATTTCCGTGTCAGACACAGTTTTTAGTGGCTCACTGGCTAATTTAATGGATAGCGAAATACGCGAATTGAAGCTAAAACCGTTTCTGTCACAAATGACGCCGGTCAGTGAAGACGAAATAAGAATTCGCTATTCGTCGATCAGTTTTAACCGATTAATCGAATTTATTGCCCGAGTGAATGAACAGGGCCTGAAAGTAAAGGATCTCAGAATTAGCAGCGGCACGAAACCTGGCGAGGTCGATTGCAGCCTCGTACTGGTAAGTACATGACCAGATTCTGGAAACCGACACTATTTTTCGTGTTCGCCCTGTTGCTAGCACTGCTGATTAATATGCCAGTGGCTTATTTGCTCGGCCTTGTCAACTTGCCGGACAATATCAAAGTTTTCCAGCCGCAGGGCAACCTGTTATCGGGTCGCTTTGGTGGCGTCGAAGTCAATCAGATTCTGTTACGGGACCTGGAATACAAGGCCGATCTATCTTGCTTGCTCACATTTGGCCTGTGTTACCAGATTTCGAATCCTTATGGTTCGCTAATGGCCAGATTCGAACCACTTTCTCGCATTACCGAACTGACCCAGGTGAAGATCGAATTTCCACTACAGGACATCGAAAATTTGACAGCAAGGGCATTAATGCAGCCAAGTGGCAAGTTACAGCTCAATCTGGTCAGGGTGTTGATAGATCGGGACAAGTTGGCTGAATTGAATGGAACCCTGGCCTGGTTAGATGCCGGAATAGCCGGTGAAGGCATTAATCTTGGCGATTATCGGGTGTCGATTGCGAAATCCGGGCAAAAGTATGATTTGGTCATAGACGACATGGACGCTGTTCTGGATATATCTGGAAAAGGATCGTTGAAGGCAGACGGGAAATATAGCCTCGATGTGAATATTCGTACCAGGCCGGGGCTCGAATCCAGAGTTAAAAATTTGCTGGAGCTCGTCGCACGAAAAAAGAGTGCGAATCAGTATTCGATTCGTCGAAATGGTAGTCTCGATCCGGTGCTGCTGAGTAAATTAGTGTTTTCAGACGAGTAATTAACCCCTCACGCAATATGGGCTTTTGTGTCATCGGGCCGAATTATCAGTGCTAAATAACAGAAGATAATTTTATTCAGCCTGGTCAGTATGTCGGCGAATTTTCCTTAGCATTTCACTGAGAATTTTGGGATTGCCCGCGATTACCTGTCCGGATTCAAGATATTTCTCATCGCCGTCGTAGTCGGTGATGATGCCACCGGCTTCGCGGATGAGCAAGGCTCCGGCCGCGATATCCCAGGCATTCAGTCCGTCTTCCCAAAAACCATCGAGCCGGCCAGCGGCGACATAGGCAAGGTCTAGTGCGGCTGATCCAGTTCGTCGTATATCGCATGCTGTAGCAAAAAACTCGGTGAACTGCCTCAGAAAAATGTCCAGTTGATCGTGCCGTTTGAATGGAAAGCCAGTTCCAAGTAGTGCTCCCGTGGTTGATATTACACTACTCACACGCATACGCCGGTTGTTCAAGGTAGCTCCATCACCACGGCTAGCGCAAAATAACTCTTGCTTGAATGGATCGTAGATGACGGCGTGCTCCAGTCGGCCATCGCGTTGACAGGCGATCGATACCGCGAAGTGTGGAAAGCCATGGAGAAAATTAGTAGTGCCATCGAGCGGGTCAATAATCCATCGGTAGGGCTCGCTACCCATTGTTTCACCCGATTCTTCTGCCAGTATGCTGTGCTTTGGATAAGACTTTAGCAGGGTATCGATAATACGTTTTTCGGCCTCGCGATCGACTTCGCTGACGTAATCGTTACGGGATTTGGTTTCAACCTTTATATCCGGCAAGTGGTTTAACTTGCGCATCATATAGTCACCTGCACTTCGAGCTGCTCGAACTGCGATATTCAACATCGGTTGCATGGTGCCGGGATTCGCCAGGGGTGTAATTATAGTGGCGCGCAGTCTAGCAGAGCCCTGCTCACTAAACTAGGGAACCCAAATCGGGCATTCAGTGAGCTGAACCGAATCGTAATAAGCTACCTGGAACCGGGCTAAACTAGATAGAAATATCAGGACTCGCCGGTAATACTTCCCTGCAGGCTCGACCACAGCTATCCTGATTGTCGATGGTCCTTATTAGTACCGTCCGATTCGGCCTTTACGCCATAGCCGTAGTAAATTTCGAGCTAATCAGATATTCATACGAATTTTGCATGCGCTTAATATGGACGCTCTTTAACCAGTATAAATCCAGTACAAAATGAAGACTGAAAAAATTAACATCGTAATGGTTGGCACCACCCATCCCGGCAATATTGGAGCCGCGGCGAGGGCGATGCATAACATGTGCATTTCCAATCTGGTTCTGGTAAACCCTCAGTGTTCGATTGACGAACTAGCCTACTCCCGCGCTTCGGGCGCTGATGTTATTCTGGATCAAATCAAACATAGGGATAGTTTGCGACAGTCCATTAAAGACTGTAGTTTGGTCATCGCTACCAGTGCGCGTAGCCGTTCGCTGCCCTGGCCTGATTTGAGTCCCAGGCAAATGGCGCAGAAAATATGGAGTTTAAACGACCAGGCAGAGGTAGCGCTGATATTCGGGCCCGAGCATTCAGGTCTGAGCAACGAAGAACTAGCACTCTGTCACTTTAATGTAACTATTCCAACTAACCCGAATTTCAGCTCACTCAATGTTGCGTCAGCGATCCAGGTTCTGTGCTACGAGATTTATCAAACAGCCGGAAATGCTAGCCACATAAAGGCAGCTGAATCGAACGAATGCATAGTCACAAGCGAGGATCTGGAAGGATATTTTGCGCATCTGGAGCAAGTGTTGGTAAAGACTCAGTTCCTGGATACAGAAAAACCCGGATTATTGATGAAACGCTTAAGACGTCTATACCAAAGAATCGATTTGAGCAAAACTGAAGTTAATATTTTAAGAGGAATATTAAGCTCGGTCGAAAAATATAAAAGCTGAGCTGTTACAATTCGTTACAAACTGTTACCTGGCGGAAAAGACTCACTGTTACTGCACCGATTAAACTGTTCCCCGTTACCAACCAACCCGGGAGCGGGAAATGAAAAAAGCGACTAAGATTACAGTAGCAGCAATTTTGATTCTAGGTGTAGCCACTAGCGTTTACGCATATGGAGCCCATCACCACTGGAATATGAGCCCCGAAGAAAAGGCAGAATTTGTCACCGATCGGATTATCAACAAACTCGAACTGGATGCCAACCAGCAACAAGGTTTGCATGATCTGGCTGGTACGCTGATAGATATCATGGACGACGCCAGGGCTAATCATGATGAGCATAGGGATCTTGTACAACGGTTAATATCAGCCCCTACGCTGGATCAGGCGCAAGCTTTGGAGATGATTCGTCAAAAGACACAGTTGATTAATGAAAAGGCGCCACAAGCAATTGCGTCATTGGCCGGTTTTCTGGATTCGCTCAATGAAGACCAAAAAACAAAGCTGGGTGAGTTTGCAGGGAGGCGCATGGAGCACCATTACCGGCATTAATCTGGTTTGTCAGACCCGCATGGAAGCAACTTCGTATAGGTTGGAGTTGCTTTCCATTTATTGCGTTCTTGTCAACGTCTGAGCGGGCTACCCGGAAAGAATTATGAAAAAGTTGTTGTTAATCGATGATGACGAAAAACTGGCGCAGCCTCTACGAGCATATTTTTCCAGATATGACCTCGATCTCAAGAGTGAAATTCAGCCGCTAGACGCTATCGACCGATTAAAACGTGAAGATTTTGACTTTGTGATCCTGGACGTGATGTTACCCCAGATTGACGGCTTCGAAACCTGTCGTCGGATTCGTCAGTTTAGTGATATCCCCATTATCATGTTGACAGCAAGGGGCGAGGTAATGGATCGCGTAGTGGGTCTGGAGATAGGTGCAGACGATTACTTACCCAAGCCTTTTGAACCGCGCGAACTCGTTGCACGTATACAAAACATTCTTAAAAGAAGCGATAGGCGTAATCACTCAGGTGTGTATCAGATCAGTGATCTCTCGATTGACTTAAACAAGAAACTGGTTATGAAAAATGAGCTAATTATCGATATTACCTCGACCGAGTTCGCCCTTTTGGCCCTGCTGGTTCAAAATCAAAATAAAGTATTTAATCGCGATGAAATTATGCTCGCGTTAAAAGGAGTCGATGCCGATATATACAGTCGCGCGATTGATGTATTGGTGAGTCGTTTGCGACAAAAGCTACAAAAGCCAGAATTGATCCGGACGGTTAGAGGGACAGGTTACCAGTTGGTCAATCGATAATGCTGAAAAATCTGTTTCAAATATTGCGTGTTAAGCGTGCCAGCCTGATTTCGAGTATTTTACTCTACTTTATTATTTCGTTGCTTGTCATTGGGCTAATTCTCGGTATCAGTTTTACCAGCCGAATCAAACCGTATTTTCAAAATGATATACTGCCAAATGTCGCTCGCTATATTCAATATGTTGTAGAAGACATAGGATCACCTCCTGATTTGGAAAAAGCGAAACGTTTGGCATCCGAGTTACCATTTGAACTACGCATCGAGGGAAAGGATATCGCCTGGTCCTCAAATTCGGATATATCGGCTATGGTAAATTACCAATTGCAGGCAGCACCCTATCCTTACGATGAATATCAAATAGGAGAAGGTCGCTACAGGCATTTCGTAGTGACTGAAAGGCAGGGATACCGGTTCATGTTCGTGGCTAACAGTAGCTTTGAGTCTGGTTCGCGAAAACGCCATTGGATTTTGTTCCTGTTACTGGCTGGAACCCTGTTTATTCTTTATCTCGCCATTCGTCGTCTATTTAAACCAATCGAGTCCATATCCAGCCACCTGAGTAAAATTAGTGGTGGTAATTTTGAAGGCCAGATCGAAATAACTGGTGAAAACGAACTCGCGCAACTGGCGAAGGGAATAAACGAAATGTCAGCACAGATCAAGTCGATGCTTGATAGTAAGGCCGGTTTGTTACTCGCAATCAGCCATGAACTACGTTCCCCGCTAACCCGCATGCGAGTAAACCTGGAGTTGCTGGATAAAAGCGACACCCAGCAGGCGCTGATCGAAGATATCCACGAAATGGAACACCTGGTGACCAATATTCTCGAATCGGAAAGGCTCGGCTCTCACCATATGGCACTCAATCGAACCGAGTGTGACCTGGCTGTCATAATCGAATCGGTAGTCAGTCGTTACTTCGAACGGCAGGAGGTGATCCTAAACTTGACGCCGGTACAAGGATTATTCGATGAGCTAAGAATTCAGTTGATAGTGAAAAACCTGCTAGATAATGCGTGCCGCTATACGAATTCCAAATCGAAAGCGGTTGAAATTAGCCTGACGATGTCGAATACCTGGGCGAAGATAAAGATAACCGATCATGGCTCGGGCATAAACCCAGAGGATTTGAAACACATTACCGAAGCTTTTTATCGAGCCGACCAGGCTCGCCAACGCAATACGGGTGGTTATGGAATCGGTCTTTATCTATGCAAGCAGATTGTTAATGCGCATGCCGGATCACTGATTATTGACAGTCATCCAGGAAAGGGAACGCAGGTCACTGTAAAATTACCGGTGTCTGGAGGCCCAAACGATGGGTAGACAAGTTAATTATCAACATAGTTTTCGATCCTAATAGTTGACCATTTTAGTCAGGATTGTATACTGGTATTAATTAATGCCAGACTGTAAATTTCATGCGTTTATCTAGCAAGAGCCGTTATGCAGTGACTTCGCTACTCGATTTGGTGATGCACTCCGATCAGGGGCCGGTTTCGCTGGCTGATATCTCGCTGCGCCAGGGAATTTCACTGTCATACCTGGAGCAATTATTTGCCAAAATGCGACGTAACAAGCTCGTTGTCAGTACACGGGGTCCCGGTGGCGGCTATAGTCTGGGTAGTTCACCACAGAATGTCTGTATTGCTGACGTGATTAACGCGGTAGATGAAAATATACGCGTGACCAATAAGGATATAGAACCAGGCTCTCCTTATTTCGAACCTTGTCTGACCGAACTGCTCTGGGAAGAGTTGAGTGATCAGATTCATGAATATCTCACCACCATTTCCCTCGCGGATATGATGGAAAATGACGAGGTCAAGGAATTGTCTCGTAACCATGACTTACGCCAAAGTCCTCAAAATCTGTAGTAGAAACGATGCAAATCTATCTTGATCATAATGCAACATCGCCAATGCAGGCAGGAGTGCTTGAAGCGATAATGCCGTTTCTGCGTCAACCAGTGGGTAATGCGTCGAGTTTGCACAGTATGGGTCGTATGGCCCGATCTGCAGTAGAAACTGCGAGAGGGCAGGTAGCCGAGATGGTTAATAGTTCTGTCGATTCGGTTATTTTTACTTCAGGCGGTACTGAGGCTAACAATTTACTGCTCAAGGGTTTTGTCGATGTCGACGATTCGCGACCAATTGTCAGCACTGAAATTGAACACGCCAGTATTTTAAAGCCATTGAAGCAACTCGAACAATCGGGCTGCCGGGTAATACGGCTTAAACCTAATTCGGATGGCCAGATTGATTTGGAGGCGGCGCAGTCGATTTTGCAGGAAGAAAGTCCTCAGATATTGTCTGTAGTTCTCGCGAACAATGAAACCGGAGTCATTCAACCTGTATCGGAACTTGGAAAACTAACGCACGCGGAAAATTGCCTGATTCATACCGACGCTATTCAGGCAGTGGGTAAAATCCCGGTTGATATGGCTCAGTTGGGAGTGGATGCCTTAACAATATCGGGACACAAATTGCGGGGACCACAGGGTATCGGTGCCCTGATCGTAAACAAAATACCAAAGAACGTTTTGATTAGCGGTGGCGAGCAGGAAAGTAATCGGCGCGCTGGCACCGAAAATGTCGCAATGATTGTCGGCCTGGGTAAGGCCGCACAAATTGCGATGCTTGAAATGCAACAAAAGCGTCATCATTTAATACAATTAAGAGAAGTACTCGAAACCAGGCTATTGGCGATTCCTGGCGTGGAGATTTTTGGGCGAGAAGTTGAACGCCTGCCTAATACCACTTACTTTTCGCTGCCTTACTATCACGGAGAAACTTTGCTTATGGAGCTGGATAGAGCAGGGTTTGCACTGGCAAGTGGTTCTGCTTGCCACAGTGAAGTCACTAATCCGAGTCACGTATTAATCGCGATGGGTGTAGATGATAATCTGGCGCTCAATGCTGTGCGAGTCAGTTTTGCGTCTAGTAATACGTTGCAGGATGTAGATGCGCTGGTGACCAAATTACAGGAATTGATCAACAAACTACCCGCTGTAATGCGTCAGGCAGCGGTTTAATAGAGGATTACCAATGACGATAGAATTAACCGAAGTAGCCGCGACAAGGGTACAACATTATCTGGCCAATAGAGGCAAGGGCATAGGCATGCGTGTTGGTGTCAAGACCACAGGCTGTTCAGGTCTGGCCTATGTTATCGAGTTTGTCGACGAGATACAAAGTGACGACGAAGTCTTCGAAACCAGGGGGGTGAAGGTAGTCGTAGATCGAAAGAGCCTGGTTTTTATCGATGGCACTCAAATTGACTTTGCCCGCGAGGGTTTGAACGAAGGATTTCGATTCAAGAATCCCAACGCCAAAGATGAGTGTGGATGTGGTGAAAGTTTTACCATTTAGCCTCTATCTATCCCAATGGTCAAGATGCCAATACTGGACTTAAAGCAGGATTACTTCACACTTTTTGGTCTGAATTTAAGCTTCGACATCGATACCCGGAAATTACACTCAGAACAACAGCGTTTACAGTCCGTATTTCATCCCGACCGATTCGTCAATGGCAGCGATCGGGAGAAACGGCTCTCAGTGCAACAGGCATCCTGGATTAACCAGGCTTACGAAACTCTCTCGAATCCAGTTAAAAGGACCCGTTATATGCTGGAGCTGAATGGGGTTGATATGAACGATGAGTCCGAAACAACAGCCGATACCGAATTCCTGACGGAGCAAATCAGCTTGAGAGAAGAAATGGAAGCGTGCCACGTGAATCCCAACCCACTGGATTGTTGCGAGCAAATTGCTCAGAAGCTTGATTCGAAAAGTCATCAATACAGCGCTGAATTTAAAATCTTTTACCAGCAGGGAGATTTAAATTCGGCTCGCCAGAGTAGCCGCAAAATGCAGTTTATCCAACGGGTAGCGGAACAGTTATCTGAGCTCCAATTCGAACTGGAAGAAGAGTTCGGTTAGCTTCCCATACCAATATGTCACTTTTACAGATATCCGAACCCGGGCAATCAACCGCCCCACATCAACACCGCTATTCGGCCGGGATCGATCTCGGTACAACCAATTCTCTGATCGCAACTGTGCGAAACGGGGAGGCAACGACTTTGGCTGATGCGAGTAATCAGCATTTGCTTCCGTCAATCGTGTATCTGGGGAAAGATAAGAAATTGGTAGGCCGGGCGGCACAGGAAATGCAGGCAATTGATCCGCTCAATACGATTTCCTCGGTTAAAAGACTAATGGGAAGGGGCATCGAAGATGTCTCCAGGCTAGGTAATAATCTGCTTTATCGCTTTGAAACAGATTCCCACTCGAGCGTGCCCAGAATTCAAACGGATTCAGGTTTAGTCAGTGCTGTAGAGGTCTCTGCAGAGATTCTAAAGACGCTAGCGACAAGAGCAGAACTGGCGTTAGACGACGATTTATCGGGCGTCGTGATTACCGTTCCGGCTTATTTCGACGATGCCCAACGCCAGGCTACCCGAGACGCGGCAAGGCTCGCCAATTTGAATGTTTTCCGCTTGCTTAATGAACCTACTGCTGCGGCTGTAGCTTACGGGCTGGACCAGGATAACGATGGGGTTATCGCTGTTTATGACCTCGGAGGAGGTACTTTTGACATCTCGATATTAAGGTTAAATAAAGGTGTATTTGAAGTACTGGCTACTGGCGGTGACAGCGCTCTGGGCGGAGACGATATGGATCACGCCTTAGGCGAATGGATATTATTACAGGCCGAGTTTAAGGAAGTTGACGCAATACTGGCACGAAAAGTACTGATAGCCGCGAGAGAAGCAAAAGAGTTTCTAACGCTCAATAAATCTGCTCATATCCACATCGAACACGATAAACACCGATGGCAGGGCACAATTAGTCGTGAAAAAATGGATGAATTGATACTCCACTTGATCAAGAAAACCCTGAAATCGTGTAGGCGCGTCTTGCGTGATGCCAATCTCAGCAAACAGGAGATTGGCGAAGTTGTGATGGTGGGTGGCTCAACCCGGGTGCCATTGGTCGGTCAAATGGTCGGTGATTTTTTCGATCGTAAGCCGATGGCTGATCTCGACCCGGACCGGGTAGTTGCAATAGGCGCCGCGATTCAGGCGAATGTTCTGGCGGGCAACCAACCTGACGCGGAAATGCTGTTACTAGATGTCTTGCCACTTTCGCTTAGCATCGAAACTATGGGTGGCCTGAGTGAAAAAATAATTTCCCGTAATACACCTATTCCAGTGTCAAGGGCCCAGGAATTTACCACCTTCAAAGATGGTCAAACTTCGATGTCTATCCATGTCTTACAGGGAGAAAGAGAACTGGTTTCGGATTGTCGATCTTTAGCCAGGTTTGAACTACGGGGGTTTCCACCCCTGGTTGCCGGTGCCGCTCGCATCAGAGTCAGTTACCAGGTAGATGCCGACGGGCTGATGTCAGTCAGGGCCGAAGAAACAACCAGCGGTATTACTGCTGATATCGTAGTTAAGCCATCTTACGGCTTAACCGATAGTGAAATCGAGTCGATGTTAAGAGATTCAATGGATCATGCTCGCGATGATGTTTCGGCAAGAATGCTGAAGGAACAGCAGGTAGAATCCAGGCGAGTCATAGAAGCCATCGACACTGCCCTGGCGGCCGATGGTGATAGTTTGCTTAGCCAAAAAGAGATCGAGGATATTATCCAGGCCAGGGATAATCTGGCAGGCCTGATTGAAACGGCCTGTGCAGATAAATTGAAAAAATCTATTAAATTGCTAGAAAAAATAAGTGAACCCTACGTTGCCAAACGGATGAATGCCAGCGTCCAGCATATGCTGACGGGCAAACGAATCAATGAGATAAATTTAAAATAATGACCGAAATAATCATTTTGCCGCACGAAGAAATCTGTCCGGAAGGCGCAGTCGTGAAAGTAGAACCGGGTATTAGCCTATGCGATGCTTTGCTAAATAGCGGGATAGAAATTGAACACGCTTGTGAGAAGGCCTGTGCCTGCACTACCTGTCATGTATATATTCGAGAAGGTTTTGATACCCTGGTAGAATCGAACGAAAACGAGGACGATTATCTTGACAAGGCCTGGGGTCTCGATATGGATTCCAGGTTAAGTTGCCAGGCGATAGTCGGCGAACAACCTCTGGTCATTGAGATACCCAAATACACGATTAATATGGTATCTGAAATTCATTAATCGAGATTAAAAATAGAAGAAATTGTTATGAATTTAAAATGGACAGATTCTCTGGAAATTGCGATAGAATTATCGGAAATCCACGATCAGGTCGATCCACAGTTTATTCGGTTTACCGATTTGCATACTTGGGTATGCTCACTGGAAGATTTCGACGATGACCCCAAAAGATCGAACGAAAAAATATTGGAAGCAATCCAGATGTGCTGGATTGAAGAACAGGATTAAGTTCCTTTCCTAGACCCTGGCATGAGTAAAATAACCTTCTATGTATTTTGGGCCATCAGTTTTAGAAAAATACTGCTTAATTACCGAATTATCACACATTCTCAAGATTAATTTCCCGCAAATCAACAACTTCTAGCATCTTTTTAAGGCAAAATCGTCGATTTTTTGACGCTTTTGGTAATTATTTTAAATTTTTTTCAAAATAATTTGTTGATAACTTACTCCAATAATTTCAAACATATATTTACTGTTCTTAATGTAAATTCTTAATTTAAAAGTGTGACCGAGTTCACAGTTTGCTTGCATTCAAATTTCTATCCGTTAGATTAGTTTCCTATTAAAGCCTGGAGGAATATCCGGGAAGGTGTCATAAAAGTTAGTTTACTGACGTTACCCTGGCACTCATAAACGATTAATTTGAAGTAAATCTCAGGTGCAATATTTGAGATTATAGAGAAGATAACCGGAGAGACACAGATGAGCAACATAGCATTTTTAGACGATTTTATTTCGGATAGGCAGGCAGCTGAACAACCACAATTAAAAACGCATTACGACGCAAAAAATAAAATCGGTTGGTTTCTAATGAAGGCCACACCAAGGCCCTGTTTCACTTTAAAATTATTGAGCGAAATCAACACTTATCTTGACAATGTCAAGTACGATATGGAAAAAACCAATGGCGAAAAGTATAAGTATCTGGTTTTTGGTTCCGATGTTGAAAACGTATTTAATTTGGGTGGAGACCTGGTTTTATTTAGTCAGTACATAAATCAAGGAGATCGAGAAAGTCTACTCACTTATGCGATGAAATGCATCGATATTCTCTATCGGAATATCCATCACCATGATCTAGATTTAACGACTATATCTTTAATACAGGGTGATGCATTAGGTGGTGGCCTCGAAGCGGCATTGTCGAGCAACGTAATTATCGCTGAACGCGGGGTAAAAATGGGTTTACCGGAAGTGCTGTTTAACATGTTTCCAGGT
>JADFJT010000041.1 GCA_022566015.1 Pseudomonadota bacterium
TACATCCCTATTGCATTTCCACCATCCATGGCGGTCATGTAACTTATTAGAGCAGTGCAGGAGCAACTGCCGAGGAGCAAAAACCTGCCCATGTACCACGAAAGTTCTGACACATCAGAGTTTTTCTAAGAAAGCAATGTCGCGTAACAGTCGTATTCATCGCTGTCGCTTACTTTGACCTGATAAAACTGCCCGGTGCTCAACGGCTGGTCAGTTTCAATATAAACCACCCCATCGATCTCGGGTGCATCGGCGTAGGAACGAGATATATAACCTCCCTTATAAGCCTGTTCGACGATCACTTGCAGCTCCTTCCCAATCTTCTGGCGTAACTTTTGCGCGCTGATCTTTTGCTGGCGTAGCATAAATACCTGGTGGCGTTGCTGCCTGACTTCCTCGGGAATTTGATCCGGTAACTGGTTCGATTTCGCGCCTTCGACCGGTGAATACATGAAGCAACCGACGCGATCCAGCTGGGCTTCATCGAGAAAATCTAGCAATTGCGAAAAGTCTCCTTCGGTTTCACCCGGAAATCCAACGATGAAAGTGCTGCGAATCGTCAGTTCAGGACAACATTCTCGCCAGGACTGGATTCTTTCCAGTACGCGGTCTCGATTTCCTGGCCGTTTCATCAATTTTAAAATGCGTTGACTGGCATGCTGGAACGGAATGTCGAGGTAAGGCAGTATTAATCCATCTGCCATCAACGGAATAACCTGGTCGACATGGGGATAAGGGTAGACATAATGCAGGCGCACCCAGATACCGAGTTGGCCCAATGCCCTGGCGAGGTCGAGAAAACGAGTTCGCAGTGGCTGCCCCTGCCAAAAAAAGGTCTTATATTTTAGATCTACTCCATAGGCACTGGTATCCTGTGATATCACCAGAAGTTCTTTTACCCCAGCTTCGACCAGATTTTCGGCTTCCTGCATGACCTGATCGATAGGACGGCTTACCAGATCGCCGCGAAACGAGGGGATAATGCAAAAACTACACCGATGATTACAACCCTCAGAAATCTTGAGATAAGCGTAGTGTTCTGGCGTCAGTTTGACGCCCTGTTTTGGAACCAGATCGAAAAACGGATCGTGTGGTGCGGGTAAATGCTGGTGAACCGCATGCATTACTTCGTCTTTGGCGTGCGGGCCGGTAACCGCGAGTAATTCAGGGAAGCGTTTTCTCACCAGGTCTGATTTGGCACCCAGGCAGCCTGTAACAATTACCTTGCTGTTTTCGTGCAGGGCTTCGTCGATGGTTTCGAGAGATTCCTGAACAGCCGAGTCGATAAAGCCGCAGGTATTGATAATGACCATATCGGCTTCGCCCAGGCTCGGAATGATATCGTAGCCCTCGGCTCTAAGTTGGGTGATCACCTGTTCAGAATCTACCGTGGCTTTCGGGCAGCCGAGGCTGACGAAGCCTATTTTATGGGTTGATTTTATCATTACCGGATTTTTTATAGAGCATATTCTAGGGAGGCCTGATTCTCACGCACAAAAATGAGCACGCATTATCCCTGAATTCCCGGCCGGGTGCAAAATGAACAGCATCTCGCTGGAGGAATTAAGCCAGACGTGATTTAATTGAATCTGAGGGAATAAATATCCATGAAAACAAAGCTGTCGACAACAATCCTTTTTTGCGTCACCTTGGGGCTGTCTTTTACTGGAGGTGCTGAAATTCGGGATCAGGGCCTGAATTCTATCCTGATGATCATCGACAAGGCGATCGGTGAGATTTCCAGCCTGGACGAAAACGAAAATGAAGAAGATCCGGTAGATATTGCTGCCTCACTCGAGACAGCGAATGCGACGGTAGTTAACCTGTCCAGGACCCTCGGAATCCTTAGCTACTCGAGGCTGCAGTGTGGCGAAGCCACCATTTTAAGTGAATTTACCCAACGCGTGCAGCAGATGCCTGACCAAAGCCGTGATGCAATGCGCGATGCGTTTCAGGAGGGTTTTGACAAGAGTGCTGGTGAAACCAAACTACTATCCAAAGATGAATGCAAACGCCTGACCCAGTCACGACTACGCGCAGAAAAAGTAGATGAGCCGAACGTAGAGCAGGAACAGAAACCAGCAGAAGGTAAAAATGAGGCAGTAGTCGAAGAAAAGCCCGATGAAAGCCCAAAGCTACAATACTTGCGTATCGCCGAAATTAGTGGGCAGCTCGCGTTTAAAACTAAAATATGCATGAGCAATAATGTTTTTACTCGAGACTATAATGAATTTATCGAAGGCGTTCCGGAAGTTTATCGGGAAGAAGTTAAAAGCGCATACTGGAAAGGCTATAAGCACGGCGAGCGATTGAATAAGAATTTAACCGAGGATCAGTGTTAGGGTTTTAAATTTTCCACATTAGGGGCTAAGCTCGATAAGCGTATGCACCGGTTTATTTTTACAGGAACGCTGTACCATTGCGTCAGTACAGCAAGTTTCTTGGCTTTCACTCGGGATTGTTGGCAGCTATTCTTGAACGCTTAAAATTGCCAATATAGCAGGTAATAATTCATTCCATTCTAAGTACTAGTTCCTGAGTCTAAATAACAGCGGGTAATATTTCATCCACCTCTTTGCGTGGTGGAAAATTATTTTACACAGTCCTGCTTCCGCAGGTACTTCTTAATCGCGTGCGCCATAGCGGTAAAGCCAAAACACGCGGTAACGCCAACGAAGGAACCGATACCAGTCGCGCAATCGAGCGTGGTTCTTTCGCTCTGGCCGGATTTGACGTAGCTAACTTTGCCATTAGCCGCCGGATAGACAGCCTGTTCGGTTGAAAATACACAGTCGATGGCATACCGGCGTTTCGGATTGCGACTATAGCCAATTTGTTGGCGTAAGCTGGAGCGTAATTTCGCCAGTAAAGGGTCGTTGTAAGTCTGGGTTAAGTCACTCACTTCGATTTTAGTGGGATCGGTCAGTCCTCCGGCTCCGCCGATAGAAATGAATGGAATCTTGTTACGTCGGCAATAATGTACCAGTGAAACCTTATGCCGCACCTGATCGATGGCATCGATTACATAATCGTACTGGTCGAATTTGAATTTCTCCAGGTTAGCGCGAGTCACCAGATCATCTATCGCATGGCAGTCGCATTCGGGATTAATTTGTAGTATCCGCGCTCTGAGTACCTCGACCTTGCTGGCGCCTATGGTGTCGACTAGTGTGTGAATCTGACGGTTTGTGTTAGCGATATCGATATCGTCGTGATCGATCAGGGTGATTTTACCAATGCCGGATCGTGCCGCAGTTTCGGCCGCCCAGGACCCAACGCCCCCGATGCCGACAATGCAAAAATGTCCGCGCCGCAAATATTCGAGCGCGACTTGCCCGAATACACGTGAGAGTCCTTCAAATCTGTTGTGATATTCTTCGCCTGGCATGTAAGGTATAAAATAAATTCAATTAGCTCAGTGTATTGGCCTACACTCGAGCTGTCATTACAATATACGCCCTGCAATTTTGGACCGCGCATGAACTCTGCCTGCCTTTTTACCATTTCAGCTCCATCCGGTGCGGGGAAAACCAGCCTCGTAAGAGCCTTACTGGACAGTAAACCAAATGATCTGACGGTCAGTGTCTCCCATGCGACCAGGGCTATACGCCAGGGTGAAACCGATGGTGTCGATTACCACTTCGTAAGCTTGGAGACTTTTGAGCAAATGGTCGACGCAGGTGAGTTTCTCGAACATGCGCTAGTATTTGACAACCACTATGGAACTGCTCGTGCCTCGGTGGAGGGCTTGCTCGGCAGCGGCAGGCATGTCATTCTGGAAATCGACTGGCAGGGTGCGCGACAGGTCAGGCAAGAGAGGCCTGACACGGTTTGCATCTATATCTTACCCCCTTCTAGAGCAGTACTAGAACAGCGCCTGACCGATCGAGCGACCGACGACAGGCAAACTATCGAGCGCCGTATGCTCGCCGCTGATCGCGAAATGTCGCATTACAATGACGCCGAATATCTGGTCATTAACGAAGATTTTGATCAGGCGCTATATGATCTGGAATGTATCATCCACGCTCAGGGGATGACTCGAGACCGCCAAATATTTAAATATCAGGCATTAATCGACTCAATTCCTGAAGAAATGGATTAATAGGAGCGGATTATCGCAGACAAGCCTTTCGATTTACTTTCTTTTTCGGTATTATTACGCCCTTTTTTGATCGCCTGACCTGGAGTTTATGCATGGCACGTATAACCGTTGAAGACTGCCTCGAACACGTCGATAATCGCTTCGATCTGGTTTTGCTAGCCTCACGCCGAGCTCGACAAATATCCCAGGGTGCCGAGCCGCTAGTGCCAGTAGAAAATGATAAGCCTACGGTCATAGCCCTCCGTGAAATTGCCGCAAATTTAATCACAGATGCCAACATGGATGAAATGGAAGAAAGACAGGAGATGGAAAAAATTGCCACCGACGATGACCTGATCGCCCAGATCGCTCGAGCCAGCCTGGAAGCAGATCGATCCCGTTAATCCGGTACGCATTTTCTTCCAGCGACCTATCGATTCCTGCCTTAGCCAGCGGCTCCTTAAAACTAGCCCTGGTCGATATCTATACCCCTAACGAATATTAACTAAATGTGATATAACGGTGTGATTTGAGATACTTCGTTTATCAAACAGAGCAAATACAACATGTCGAGGGCGGAAAACGCCAATTTATTTGAAGTAGTCGCTGACAGACAACCGATCGAAAGGGACGAGACGCAAATCAACGAACTTTGCGCCGAACTGGGGACGTATCTTGATCCGCACCAGGTCGAGGAAGTTTATCGAGCCTACCTGCTCGGTGCGCAGGCACATGAGGGCCAGAGCCGAGTTTCCGGCGAACCCTATATCAGTCACCCGGTTGCTGTGGCTCGGATACTGAGCGAAATGCGCATGGACACCGATAGCATTATTGCGGCTATTCTGCACGACGTAATCGAAGATACACCGACACTAAAAGAGACCCTGGCCGAGCAATTCGGCGAAGAAGTTGCCGAACTGGTTGACGGTGTCAGCAAGTTGACCAAGATTAAATTTCGTAGCAAAGCTGAAGCACAGGCAGAAAATTTCCGTAAAATGATGCTCGCAATGGTGAAAGACATTCGGGTCATTATCATCAAACTAGCTGATCGCTTACACAATATGCGTACCCTCGATGCGATGCGACCCGACAAACGACGACGTATTGCGCATGAAACCATGGATATTTACGCGCCTATTGCCAATCGACTTGGCATATTTAAAATGCGCCACGAACTGCTTGATTTGTCAATTAAGAGCGCTTATCCGATGCGCTATCGGGCACTAGTAAGTGCCTGTAAGGAAGTTGTGGGGTATCGCAAGGAGATTTTCAATACCATCGAGGCTGCGATTCGCGAACGACTCAAGGAGGATAAAATCAATGCGGTGGTGAAATATCGGCAGAAAAATATTCACAGTATTTACCGTAAAATGAAGGAGAAAAAGATCAGTTTCAAAGCGCTAACCGATGTGTTTGGGGTGCGTATCATGACTGAGTCGATCGATGACTGTTATCGTGTTCTCGGGGTTATGCATAACCTTTACAAACCGTTGCCGGGCAAGTTTAAGGACTACCTTGCGATCCCAAAGGCAAACGGTTACCAGTCGTTGCACAGCAGCCTGTTTGGTCCACACGGGGTTGCCATCGAAGTTCAAATACGAACCGAGGAAATGGACCACTTCGCCGAATCTGGTATCGCCGCGCACTGGCTTTACAAGGAAGGCGAATACAGTGCCACAACAGCGCAGACCCGAGCCCTGGAATGGCTCAAAAGCCTGCTAGAAATGCAGCAGAAATCAGGCAGCTCACAGGAGTTTCTTGAAAGCGTTAAGGTCGATCTGTTTCCAGATGAAATTTACGTATTCACACCGAAGGGCGAGATTAAAAAGTTACCGCGCGACTCAACTGTAGTCGATTTCGCATACGCAGTGCACACTGATGTGGGTAATACCTGTGTCGCTGCCCGTGTCGATAACCGCATGTCGCCGTTAAGCAGCCGACTATATAATAGTCAAACTATCGAAATAATAAGTTCCGACGCAAGTCGTCCACATCCCAGCTGGCTCGATTTCGTTATTACCGCCAAGGCACGTACCAATATTCGACATTTCCTCAAGTCTTTGCAGAAGACAGAAGCTATATCGCTCGGCCAGAGATTGCTGCAACATTCGGTTAGTCTTGTGGCCGGTCGCGAAGAAACCATCACCAAAGAAAAATTCGACAAGGTACTGAAGCAGTATCAAATGACCGATGAGCAGGAGCTGCTGGCAGAGATCGGCCTCGGAAATCGCAATTCAAGCCTGGTAGCCAAGGCGATGTATGATATCGAGGAAGACGTGACTGCTTATGATGGCTCGGGCAAGCCTCTGGCAATCAAAGGCACCGAAGGTATGGTAGTCTCGTATGCCAAGTGCTGTCGGCCGGTACCCGGAGATGCAATTGTAGGATTTATGTCGGCGGGTAAGGGTATCGTAGTACACCAGCAAAGTTGTCGTAATAATACCGAAACAGGCCGCGAAAACAGGCAATTGTCGGTGCAATGGTCCGACCATGTCGAAGGTGAATATCTGGCCTTCATGCGAATACAGGTTGCCAATCAACGTGGTGTGCTGGCTAATCTGGCTGCGACTATCGCCAATATGTCATCTAATATCGAACACGTGAACTTGACCGAAAAAGATGGTCGAATATCCACTATCGAGTTTGTTATCACGGTAAAAGACCGAACTCACCTTGCCAGAATCATGAAGAAGCTGCGCAGCCTGCAGGTGGTTAATCGTATTTGGCGTAAATAAACCGATAACCTGCGGCTTGCAGCAGGGAATCGGGTTCAGGCAAATACTATCATTTCCCACTAATGCTACTACTCGGATCAAAACCTAGATCAGAAAGAGTTTCATAATTGTGGGCACCGTCTTCGTGTAATATGCTAGTTATATTCGCCACAGTTTTATTGCGCAATCCATTCTTTGTCATCAGCTCTTACGAGGTCAATCATGACTAAAACTATTATACAGACCAATAATGCGCCAGCCGCAATAGGCACCTACTCCCAGGCAGTTAAAGTCGATAATACGGTCTACATTTCGGGGCAAATTCCGCTAGACCCGGTATCGATGGAAATTATCGAAGGTGGCATCGAAGCGCAAATTACCCGCGTTTTCGATAATTTGAGTGCGGTGGTTGAAGCGTCGGGCGGGACTCTCAAAGACGTTGTTAAATTAAATGTATTTCTCACTGATTTAAGCAACTTCCCCACGGTCAACGAAATCATGGCGAAGTATTTTTCTGAACCCTATCCGGCGCGAGCCGCAATCGGTGTGACTGCATTACCGAAAGCGTCGGAAGTTGAAATGGATGCGATATTGATACTCGAATAAAAGCTGAGTCCTGGCAATGGAAGACTGGTCCGCCGAGGGGGTACGATATCTAAAGGGAGTTGGGCCGAAGATCGCGGAGAAACTATTAAAATTGGGTATTCGAAACCAGCGTGACCTGTTGTTTCACCTACCTTTACGCTACGAAGACCGTACTCAAATTACCGCAATAGGCTCGCTACAGACAGGCAATAGAAGTCTGGTTCAGGCCGAAGTGCTGCAGGCGGGCACCCACTTTCGTCGGCACGGGCGTTCGCGCCGGGCGCTGGTAGCAAAGATTGCTGATCACAGTGGCTTGCTGACTATTCGATTGTTTTATTTCAATGCACGCCAGCAAAACCAGTTACAAAAAGGTGTCTGGATTCGCTGTTTTGGTGAAGTACGCAGCGCCATGGGTGAACTGGAAATGGTTCACCCCGAAATCGAAGTTATCGATGTCGATAATCCCCCGCCAATGACGCAGACACTGACCCCGATTTATCCGACCACGGAAGGTTTGCATCAGCTATCAATTGGCAAAATTATTCAACAGTCGATCGAAAAATTGCACACACAAGGAATGCCAGAGACCATGCCGCTTCGCTGGCTGGAAAAGCACCATTTTCCGGGCTTCGAGGTGGCCATGATGCATTTACACCGCCCGCAGAATCAAAATGATAGCGCGCGCATAGCCAATCGACGCCATCCCGCGCAGTATCGATTCGTGGTCGAGGAATTAACCGCACATCGCCTCGCTTTGCTGGAACGCAGGGCAAAAATTAGAGTTCAAAAAAATCCTGCGATAAAAACGGGCGGAAGCAAGATGGAAACCCTGAAGCAATCGTTGCCGTTTGAACTGACTGGCGCGCAACTGCGCGTGGTGGCGGAGTTGATGCAGGATTTCGAATTGGGCAAACCGATGATGCGCCTGCTCCAGGGTGATGTCGGTTCGGGCAAAACTATAGTTGCCGCACTCGCCTGTATACCCGTAGTGGAATCTGGCTATCAGTGCGCGCTGATGGCGCCAACAGAAATTCTAGCCGAACAGCACTTTCAAAATTTAGAACGCTGGTTTGCACCACTTGATATAAAAATTGTCTGCCTGATCGGTGCCGACAAGGGCAAAAAGCGTGCGCAGAAACTGGCGGCGATTGCATCGGGCGAGGCGCAATTAGTGGTTGGCACGCACGCACTGTTCCAGGCCAGCGTTAATTTTAGCGCTCTCGGATTCATCATTATTGACGAACAGCACCGCTTTGGTGTGGACCAGCGCCTCGCACTGCAGAAAAAAGCTTCGCAACAGGAAATGCCACACCAGTTAATCATGACCGCTACGCCGATTCCACGAACCCTGGCGATGTCGATATATGCCGATCTCGACTATTCACAAATCGACGAATTGCCTCCCGGGCGAAAACCGGTTACCACGTCAATAATCTCCGAACAAAAACGCGCCGTTTTAATCGATTCGGTGGCGAGAACCTGTTCCGAGGGCGGGCAGGTTTACTGGGTTTGTACGCTGATAGAGGAATCCGAGGCGTTGCAATTTGAGGCGGCAGAAAAAACCTTCGAAAAATTACAGCAGCTATTGCCACATTTATCCATTGCGATGGTACATGGGCGTATGAAAACAAAGGATAAAGAAGCGGCGATTCAGGCCTTTAAGAATGCTGAAACCGATATTTTGGTGGCGACTACGGTGATCGAAGTGGGTGTTGACGTACCCAACGCCAGTATTATGATTATTGAAAATCCTGAACGCCTGGGCCTGTCTCAAATACACCAGTTGCGCGGTCGGGTAGGGCGTGGTGCGAGAGAAAGTTTTTGTATTTTACTGGTGAAAAACGACTTATCCGCGCAGGTTAAAAAGCGTCTGGATATAATTCGTAGTCACCATGACGGATTTATCATCGCGCAAAAAGACCTCGAATTACGCGGTGCTGGTGAGGTGCTCGGAACCCGGCAAACGGGTGAAGCCAATTTTAAAATAGCCGATTTGCTGCGCGATCAAAAGTGGTTTGCGCAGGTGGATGAACTAGCCAGGTTGATGCTAAGCGATGAGCATTCCAGCATCCGGGGTGAATTGCTGCGAAACTGGATTGGGCACAAACAGGGGTATACTGAAGTTGGTTAGGGGAATGACTGGATCCGTCGTTCCCGCGAAAGCGGTAATCTATTAATATAGAAAAATGATGAACCAGTGCGACCCAAAAAACGAGCCCCTGATAGCCTACGATGAAGCCCTGAACAGTCTGATCGAATGCGTATCACCCACCACAAAGATAGTAGCCCGGCCGCTATTGCAAGCGCTCGGCGAGGTGCTGGCCGAAGATCAGTATTCTGCTATCGATGTGCCATCGACAGATAACTCGGCGATGGATGGATACGCGTTCAATACGGCGGATCTTGCCGATTCAGGTGAAACTGTGCTACCCGTGTCCCAACGAATCGCTGCGGGTACGATCGGGGCAACATTGGCGTCTGGCACTGCGGCAAGAATATTTACCGGGGCACCAGTTCCGCCAGGTGCGGATGCTGTCATTATGCAGGAGCAGGCCATTCTGGCGGACCATACTATCCGGTTTGAACGTAAACTGGTTAGTGGTGAGAATGTCCGCCCTGCAGGTAACGATATTCGAAGCGGTGACAGGATACTGAACAAAGGCAGGCGCTTGCGCCCTCAGGAACTCGGCATTGCCGCATCGATCGGATTGCAGTCGCTACCTGTATTCGAAAAAATTCGCGTGGGCATTTTTTTCACCGGCGATGAACTGGTCGAACCGGGACAGGATCTGGGTCCGGGCATGATCTACGATTCGAACCGTTATACACTACACGGATTACTTCAAGCCCTGGGTTGCGAAATCATCGATTGCGGTTTGGTCGGCGATACACTGGAGGCGACCAAAGCAGCGATGCTCGAAGCGTCACGACGGGCTGACCTGGTCGTGACCTGTGGCGGTGTTTCGGTAGGCGAGGAAGACCACGTGCGCAGCGCGGTTGAGCAGCTCGGTGACTTGCAGCTGTGGCGTGTTCGAATTAAGCCGGGCAAACCACTGGCTTTTGGAAATATCAAACAAACGCCATTTGTCGGATTACCCGGAAACCCGGTTTCGGTATTTGCCACTTTTATGCTTTTTGTTTGCCCGTTGATAAAAAACATGCAGGGCAGGCTATGGGAAAAACCGCTTGCCACCCGGGTGGTGGCGGGATTCGACTGGCCGAAACCCGATAGTCGCCGCGAGTTTCTACGTGCACGGCTAGAAACTATCGACGATCAGGCACTGGTCGCTCGCATTTATCCGAATCAGGATTCGGGTGTTCTCACCTCGACGGTATGGGCACAGGGCTTTGTCGAAATCGCCGAAGGCCAAACGATCAAAGCGGGCGAACTAATCGATTACCTGTCATTTGAGCAGATTTTGAATTGATATGATCATAAAAGTACAGCAGCAGGATTTTGATATCGCCGAAGTTAATCGAGAATTACTCGCAGGGCGTAGCGATGTCGGGGCTGTATCCAGTTTTATTGGGCTGGTACGCGACATGCCGATGAATCGGCTTGAGACCATGACGCTAGAACACTACCCTGGGATGACCGAGAAATCGCTTCAAAAAATCGTTGAAAGTGCGAGCCAACGGTGGGAAATCCTCGATTGCGCGATAGTTCATCGAGTGGGTGAATTAAAGCCAGCCGATCAGATCGTGCTGGTAAGCGTTTTGTCGGCGCACCGGAAAGCAGCTTTTAGTGCCTGTGAATTTATTATGGACTACCTAAAAACCGAAGCGCCCTTCTGGAAAAAAGAAACCGATAGCCAGGGTGAAAACTGGGTGGATGCCAAAGAGAGCGATACCGAGGCTAAAAATCGATGGTAGTTTTTAAACAACTCGGGTGAATTTTTCGATATCTAGTCTAAACTCTGTCACTGATCCAGAATAAAGCCCTGATTTCTGAAGTAGAGCCGTCTTGAAAGCCACTCTTCCACTGTTCAACCCAATTGCGTTATCGAGCCAGGCACTCTCGGGCCAAAGGCAATTCCAGCTTCGCGATCAACCGGATTCGCAATACCAGCTCACGAGAAATCGGTCGGCAGTAGCGAAGCCGGCAGCCAAAATGGTTTTCCAGGGCGAGGTTCTGAAGTCGGAAAGCTACCAGAAATATTACCGGCCACAATTTAATCAGCAGGTCGCCCCGCAAAATCAATCGGCGATCAATATCTACCAGTCGACCAGCATGGATGGTAGTGACAGTCGATCGGTGGGGTTGATTCTAGATAGATATATTTAAATTCGGATTTTTATAGGCGCTAGTAGGAAAAAGTGGGATCTTGCAAAGCGCACAACAAGAAAAGCGGGCGCACGCTGATTTAATAACCCCAATAACCCTTTGCGAGATAATCGGTTCTTCGACGCCTGGAAAACAACTATTATTATTTCCTTTAAATTAACTCAGATATTTCACGTTCCAAATGCTCCAGACCTGATGTCTGGTTACCAATTCCTGCTACAATTGCAGCTTGTTTGAGTCAGCGCCTGTTCCGAACACGATGGATGTCTCCCACCTGCTAGACCCTCTTAACGACCGACAACGCGAAGCAGTCAGCGCCGAACCGGGTTCTATCCTGGTACTGGCTGGTGCGGGCAGCGGCAAAACACGGGTTTTGACCCATCGCATTGCCTGGATCTGCGAAGTCGGTGGCCTGTCACCGCTTAGCCTGCTTGCGGTCACTTTTACTAACAAAGCCGCGAGCGAAATGCGCGCTCGGGTCGAAAGCTTGCTCGGAATATCCACGGGAGCGATGTGGGTTGGTACCTTTCATGGGATTGCACACCGTATGTTGCGCGCTCACTGGGAGAAAGCTAATTTGCCGCAAACCTTCCAGATTCTCGATAGCGACGACCAGCTACGTATGGTTAAGCGGGTGGTCCGCCAGCTTGAGCTGGATGAAACCAGATGGCCTGCGAAGCAGGCACAATGGTTCATCAATCACAATAAGGACGAAGGTCTGCGTCCCGCGAATATAGACCCCGGGAACGACCATATACAGCAACAATTACTCGCGATCTATCAATTGTACGAAACCCTTTGCCAACGCGCTGGTGTGGTTGATTTTGCCGAGTTGCTATTGCGTTCGTTGGAGTTAATCCGCGATAACGATGATTTGCGCGCGCACTACCAACGTCGTTTTCAGCATATCCTGGTAGACGAATTTCAGGATACCAATGCGATACAGTACGCCTGGTTAAGGCTGATGGCGGGCAGCGATACACCGATATTCGTGGTCGGGGATGACGATCAGTCCATTTACGGCTGGCGTGGCGCGCGCATCGAGAACATTCATGATTTTGAAAAAGATTTTGCCGGCGCTCAAACCATCCGTCTGGAACAAAACTATCGATCCACGGGCATAATTCTGAAAGCAGCCAACGCACTGATCGATAATAATCGGGGTCGCCTGGGCAAAAAATTATGGACCGAGAGCGATGACGGTGAGCCCATTTTGTTTTATAACGCCTACAACGAGAAGGACGAAGCGCGTTTTGTCATCGATCACATTCAGAACTGGGTCGATCAGGGACGAAGCCGTAACGAAGTTGCGGTGCTGTATCGTTCGAATGCCCAGTCGCGCCAATTTGAAGAGACACTGATGACGCGCGGAATGCCTTATCGCGTATACGGGGGCCTACGCTTCTTCGAGCGTGCCGAGGTTAAGGATACACTCGCCTACCTGCGTATGATTGCCAACCCGATGGCCGATCATGCTTTTGATCGAACCGTCAATCATCCACCGCGGGGAATCGGGCAAAAAACCATCGGACTGATACGCGATCAGGCGAAATTGCAGTCTCAATCGCTGTGGAATGCGGCGATCGAACTGCTTGCAACGGGTCGAATGGCCGCACGAGCCCAGGTTGCGCTACAGGCCTATATCGACCTGATCAATCGGATGCAGACCGATCTACTCGATTTGAGCCTATCCGAACAAATCCAGGCGGGTATCGAGCAAAGTGGGCTGAAGGTCCATTTCAGCAAGGATAAAACCGAAAAAGGATTGTCACGACTAGAAAATCTACAGGAATTAATTGGGGCGGGCAAAAGTTTTCAATTCGAAGCCGAACTCGATACCGAGGATATGAGCCCACTCGACGCTTTCCTCGCCCATGCCGCGCTCGAAGCGGGTGAAGACCAGGCCGAAGCCTGGGAAGACTGCGTGCAGTTGATGACGCTGCACTCGGTCAAGGGGCTTGAATTTCCGCTGGTGTTTCTGGTAGGTATGGAAGAAGGCTTGTTCCCGCACCAGCGTTCCAGCGAAGAACCAGGAAAAATGGAAGAAGAGCGGCGCCTGTGTTATGTCGGAATCACCCGCGCCCAGGAGCAACTGGTCGTCTGTAGTGCCGAGGTGCGCAGGTTGTATGGGAGTGAAAACTACAATATGGTGTCGCGTTTCATCCGCGAGATCCCAGCTGAATTTATACAGGAAATCAGGCCAAAAGCACAGTTTTCTCGACCTACTTTTTCCACACCGTCAAGAGTAACGCGACTGGAAACCGAAAAAGATACGGGGCTGTTTGTCGGACAAAATGTCAGTCACACTAAATTTGGCAATGGCATCGTGCTTAATCTGGAAGGTCAGGGTGCGCAAGCTCGTGTCCAGGTCAACTTTGAAGGGGCCGGCAGCAAATGGCTGATGGTGGACCTGGCAAGGCTGCAAACTGCATGAGGTTTGCCAGCGGGGGAATGCCAAATCATGCATGAACACAGGACGCGCCGTGAATACATCCCTGTAGGCTCGACGACCGGGACGCCGGCCGCAGCTTCCATGCTGTCGACGGTACTGTGTCCATACTGGATTTAGCTCTAATTTTAATTGCCATATTAACCGGCTATTGAATTTTGAGGCACCCGTAGGTTGGGATGACGCAGCAACCCCAATAGGTTCATTTAATATCGTACCCTAAGGGATGCAAGCGGTGTTAATATCCCGCGATTCTAAATCTTACGGAAAATCGAATGAGCAAACAAAAAGTAGCCTTTATTGGTCTGGGCGTGATGGGTTATCCAATGGCCGGTCACCTGTCCAAAGCCGGGCATCAAACAACAGTTTACAACCGTACCACAGCGAAAGCAGAGCAGTGGTGCAAGGACTATCAGGGAGATTTTGCAGTAACACCGAAAGAGGCAGCCGAAGGGGCCGATTTCGTATTTATCTGTGTCGGTAACGATGCCGATTTGCGTTCGGTTGTGTACGGTAATGAGGGTGTTTTGGCCGGGATAAAAGACGATGCTATCCTGGTCGATCATACGACTGCTTCGGCCGATGTCGCCCGAGAAATTGCCGACAAGGCCAGGGTATCTTGCCTGGATGCCCCGGTGTCTGGTGGGCAGGCTGGTGCGGAGAATGGCTTATTAACAGTCATGGTAGGTGGCGATCAGGCTGCATTCGATACGGCTAAACCAGTGATCCTCAGTTATGCTCGCGCGGTTGAATTGCTCGGCTCCACTGGCGCAGGCCAATTGACCAAGATGGTAAACCAGATTTGTATTGCCGGGCTGCTACAGGGCCTGTCAGAAGGGCTGAATTTTGCGCAACGCTCCGGTCTCGATGGAGCCAAAGTGGTCGAAGTGATATCCAAGGGCGCGGCTGGGTCGTGGCAGATGGAAAACCGTGGACTAACGATGCTCAAAGACGAATTCGAGTTTGGATTTGCAGTTGACTGGATGCGCAAAGATCTGGGAATTTGCCTCGAGGAAAGTAAGAAAAATGGGGCGGCATTGCCAGTAGCGAGTGTCATCAACGACTATTATGGCGAAATTCAGGAAATGGGCGGTGGGCGATGGGACACTTCGAGCCTGCTTCGTCGGCTGACTCGTTGATGCGGGATAGCCATGTCGCAAATAGTCGGCAAGGGTAAACACGGTAAAATCAGCTATTCGATCACCGATTACGGCGAATTGCTCGAGCAAATCGACTAGCCAATGCCTTATACCCACGGTGGGTAGCAGGATATGCTGGAAAAAGCGCAAAATAAAGTACGGAATGCCGTGTCACGGGCCGATTCTTAACTAAATTACGACTTTTGTAAGGCCGTTCTCTGGCCGTATTTATTTCAGCCGACACTATATTTTGCACTTTTTTCGAATAAAAACTGGAAAAATCACTCAGGTGTACTATATATAGGATAAGTGTTAGAGATTAAGCCTTATAACTTAAGCCCTTTCACGATGTCCTCCTTTGGTTATATGTTGTTAAATATGACATTCATGGCTGGTTGTCCCCTCAACCGGCCATTTTTTTGGCCTGATTCCTGATCAGGTGCAAAAACAGGGCTGCCGATATCCCGGCCGAACTGAAAATCATACACATTACGATGATTTGGTAACGTGCTGCTATCACTGGCTCTGTGCCAGCCAGAATTTGTCCGGTCATCATTCCAGGTAGAGAGACCAGTCCGACCGCGAGCAGCGAATTGATAATCGGGATCATCGACGCCTGAAACGCGGTATTGCGCGCATCGAGATAGTCGATTTTATGCTCCAATTCGCTGAACAGACGTTCTCCAGCCAGGCTCACCGCATTCATCGAATTTGAAAAAATCATCCCGGCAATCGGTATTATAATTTGTGGTTGGTACCACGGATCGATATGCAATACACCCTGCGTGATAAACACAAGGTTTAGCCCGCCACCACAAAGAATGGCAGAGATGCTATAGAAGAAAAGATGCCTCTTATCAACCGGCAGGGCATTGAGCGAAATCCAGCTCGCCATGACCAGCATGAAGATTAACACCAGCAGAATTAACCATTGGCTATTCGCATTGAATATAAAGTTGAGTGCGTATCCAATCAGCATCAATTGGATCAGCATGCGAAATAATGCGATCAGGGCCGATTTTACACTTTTAGCCCAGTAGAAGATGATCACCAGCGTAATCAAAACCGGGATGAATGCCACCGCGAGGTCAACAGGTGTAATTTGGTACATCATCAACGGCTGTGCCAGGTCCGTTTAATGATAATCTTCCCAATATTTATCTGGCGGCTGGTGTGGAATTTTCTGATTATTCGGTGATTTCTGATCAAATCTGGTGATGTCGATGTCTAAATTCTCGCGTGCGTTTTCATCCAGATACTGATAAATCGCGTTGCGCAAACTGAGCATGATTGAATTATCGCACTCGAATCCGAGTTCGTCGAGCAGTTCAATTATCAATTCGAAAGAAAAATGGTCGAGTGAATAGATCAGGTGGATATTGTGAATGTCAACTGGAGTGGCGAGAATAATGCCTTCGATTCCTGCGACCTTGTGGCAGGCGGCTTCGGCCTGTTTTGACTTTTCATCGCTTTGTTTCAGATAGATGTGGCGACAGCGATAGTGTTCAAAGTCATCCATAATTATAGATTACGCGCGCTGACAGATAAATTCAACTTCGGCCAGGATGGTCAGTGATGAATAGATCGGAGCTTACTCGGTTAACCGGCCAATGCTTAGACGTGGTAAGCCATTTAAATCGGTCTGGCAGGTAATCTCGGTAAATCGCTGCTTGCGCATCATGCGGGCGACGTCGGTCTGTTGATCAAATCCATGTTCAAGTATCAAATAGCCGGGCGTTTTTAAATAGGCGGGGGCCGATACAATTAATTGCTGTAGCGCTTCGAGCCCATTTTCCCCAGGGCTTAGGGCAGACAGTGGTTCGGCGCGCAGGTCACCCCGCATCAGACATGGATCCGTAGCGGCAATATAGGGTGGATTCGACAGGATCATATCAAATAAACTGGTGTTGTCGATGGCCGAAAACCAGTCGGATTCGATCCACTCGATCGCCACCCCGTGATCGGATGCATTTATTCGGGCCAGATCGAGACAGTCGGTGCTGATATCTGTAGCGATCAAATTGATATCAGGTCGATTCACTTTCAGGGAAATAGCGATGGCTCCGGTGCCGGTGCCGAGTTCGAGTAAATCGACTCCGGCCCTATTAGGACAAAGTTCAAGACAGGTTTCGACCAGTAATTCTGTTTCTGGTCTGGGCACCAATGCGATGGATGTGGTTTTGAAATTGAGTGAGAAAAACTCGCGTTGCCCCAATAGGTAAGCAATGGGTGTGGGTTCTATGCGTTTACCAACCAGTATTTGGTAGCGTTGCCAGGCTTCGGCCGGTACGAGTTGTTCGGGCCAACTATATAAATAACTGCGAGGTTTGTCGATGCAGTGCGCGAGCAATAGTTCGGCATCCAGTTTTGGCGTATCACTGGCTTCGCTGCAGCGAGAGGACCCCCAGGCAATAGCCGAGTCGATTTGTTCACTCATTTGTTATAAACATTCCTGGCGTTTTCTTGAGCCGGAAATTTATAAACCCTCGGTATCATCTGCCAGTTTGGCCAATTGTTCTGCCTGAAACTCGTGCATCAGAGGTTCGGCCACATAGTCGAGCGCACCGCCGAGAATTTCCTCGAGTTTATAGAGGGTCAAGTTAATCCGATGGTCGGTAAGACGGCCTTGAGGGAAGTTATAGGTTCTTATTCGCTCGGAGCGATCGCCACTACCGATCAGGGATTTTCTTTCGGCCGCCTGCTCCTTCTCCTGTTTTTGTTTTTCTGCGTCGTATATTTTAGCCTGAAGTAAGGACATTGCGCGCGCCTTATTCTTATGTTGCGAGCGTTCATCCTGGCATTCGACGACCGTGCCAGTAGGTAAATGGGTGAGCCTGATGGCCGAATCTGTTTTGTTGACGTGCTGTCCACCGGCGCCCGAAGCCCGATAAGTGTCGATGCGTAAATCGGCCGGGTTGATTTCAATTTTCTGCAGTTCTTCCCCTTCGGGGATAATTGCTACCGTTGCGGCCGAAGTGTGCACTCGACCCTGCGACTCGGTTTCGGGCACGCGTTGTACGCGATGAGCGCCTGATTCAAATTTTAATTGCGAGTAAGCGCCCTGGCCAATAATGCGCGCGATTATTTCCTTGTACCCGCCGTGTTCTCCTTCGCTACTGGTAAGGACTTCCAGTTGCCAGTTGCGTGATTCCGCGTACCGGCTGTACATCCGGAAAAGGTCGCCGACGAATAATGCGGCTTCATCACCGCCGGTGCCTGCACGAATCTCGAGGAAAACGTTGGCATTGTCATTGGGATCGTTGGGTAGCAATAGTTTTTGCAGTTCGATTTCAAGATGCGCTATTTTTTCCACACTTTCGGCAATTTCTTCCTCCGCCAGTTCACGCATCTCGGCGTCATCCTCAGCCAATATATCACGCGCTGATTCGAGCGCCCGCTGTACCTGTTGGTATTCGCTAAAATGTTTTACGACGTCTTCAAGCTGCGCATATTCCTTTGATAGACTGCGAAATTTGTCCTGATTGTTAATGATCTCGATATCGGCGAGCAAAGCGGCTATTTCTTCGTGGCGAACACGAAGCAATTCCAGTTTATTGATCAGAGATTCTTTCATTGACCTGGGGAAGATATCAGCGATTTTAACAATCGGATGGTGTCCTGGTCACCACTCTTGAGCGCTTTTCGCATCTCGATAGTCGGACCGTGCAGCATCTTGTTAGTCAAGCTATTCGCCAGTGTATTCAATGCCTTCTCGGTATCGTGATCCTGATCGAACTGGGCCATCGCACGGGCAATACATTGCTGTTTTATCACTTCTGCGCTGTCACGCAATTGACGAATATGATCGGCCGACTGATGGGTTTTAAGCCATTGTGTAAAGCTATTAACCTCAAGGTTAATAATTTCCTGTGCCGCTTCTGCTGCCTGTTCACGGGAGCGAAGGTTTTCGTCGATTACGCTGTTCAAGTCATCGACAGTGTAAAGATAAATATCTTGGAGCTCGCCGACCTGGCTTTCGATATCCCTGGGCACAGCCAGATCGACCATAAATATGGGGCGATGTTTACGTAACTTTAGCGCTGATTCACAGGCACCCTTACCCAGGATAGGTAATTGGCTCGCAGTGGACGAAATAACGATATCGGCGTTTACCAACTCCTGGGGTACCGCGCTGATGTGCACCGCCACAGCATCGACCGCCTGGGCCAATCTTTGCGCGTTTTCCAGGCTTCGGTTGGCAATTACGATTGCGCCGATTCCCTGCTTGCGTAAGTGGCGTGCAACGAGTTCGATGGTTTCGCCAGCACCTACTAACAGCGCCTGTAGCTGATCCAGGCTTCCAAAGATCTGTTTCGACAGATTAACCGCTGCAAAGGCGACCGATACCGGGTTGGCGCCAATCTCGGTGTCGGTACGGACCCGTTTGGCAACATTAAATGAATGCTGAAACAATCGATCCAGGATTGAATCTACGGCTTTACCCTGACGCGCCTGGTCGAATGAAGCTTTAAGCTGACCTAGAATTTGCGGTTCGCCAAGCACCATCGAATCGAGCCCCGAGGCAACCCGGAATAAATGTCGTACCGCTGCCTGCTCGAAATGCTGATACATAAACGGTGATAGCGCATCTTCACTCATGTTGTGATAGTTGGACAACCAGCGAGATATCGCACCGATCGAGTCACTAGACGTATCACAATAGATTTCGGTGCGATTACAGGTGGACAGGATGACCGACTCATTAACCGCTGGTATGCTTTGCAGTTCCTGCAACGCACTAGTCAGTTGATCCGGCGCAAACGCTACCTTTTCTCGTATATCGACGGGGGCGGTCTGATGATTTATGCCTAGCGACAGTAAAGCCATGATTAAAAAAATTAACGAACCAATGAACGATTATAGCGTTAATGGATCGAAAAGCGGTAAATTCTAACTTGCAGTCCTTAGCGATCTGACCAGACAGGCCAAATAAACGTCTCAGCAAACTTTTCGCATTAGGAATGGAGTGCTAAACTGAAACATCTACAATTAACCAGAGCGCATCTGTTGGGTATGAAATCGAAATCATCGACGCTTTTCAGACGATGCCTGGCGTTGATACCGCTATTGCTATTGACAGCTTGCGCTGGGTACCAGAGTCCCACGGATCAGGGGCGATCAGCGGTTGAACCCCACCAGGCTCGCATCAATCTGCTGGCCCCGCATGATGATCCGCTAGGCGATGCTGCCTATCACCTGCTAGTGGCTGAGATCGCAATTTTCCGCGGCCAGACCGATCTCGCGATCGAACATTATCTTGAGCTTGCCTTGATGCAGGATAACGCGGCAATTGCTGAGCGAGCAGTGCGGATTTCGGTGTATGGCCAAAATCTCGAAGCAGCCACCGAAGCGGCGCAGCGATGGATTGAGCTAGAGCCCGACCAGTTAGAAGCACACCAAATTATCGCTACCGTATATATTCGGCAACATAAGATCGACGACGCATTTCAGTACCTCAGTGATTTGATCGAAATGGGTAATATGGGTGACCAGGAATTATTTCATTCTCTGCTCGGTGTGCTGGCGCGTGAAAAAAACACCACGACCGTGTTAGCGGTTACTGGCAAGATTGCTAAAAAATATCCCGATCGAGCTTATGCGCAGTATTTACATGGCATGCTGGCTGCTCATAGTGGGCAATCGGAGATTGCGCTGGAGTATTTGGACAAGGCATTGGCCCGGGAGGAAATTGAAGGGGCGCACAGTGCCCGATCAAAAATATTGCTTAAGCTGGGTCGGCGGGACGAGGCGGTAATCAGCCTGCATAAAGCAGTACTTAATCGGCCCAACGACCAGAAACTTCGTCTCACCTATGCGCGCCTGCTGGTGGACGTAAAACGATACGAAAAAGCGAGGTCAGAGTTTGAAACGCTACATCAGGCGTCGCCTGACGATGTCGAACTGCTTTACACCTTAGGGCTTTTATCGCTCGAGTCCCAGTCCTTTGAGGCGGCCGAAAAATATATGACGAAGCTGGTCGAGATGGAGCAACGGCCGGGTGAGGCGCAATATTATCTCGGTCGTATCAACGAGAGTCAAAAGCGGTTCGATGCCGCGATCGACTGGTACAGGCAAGTGCATATTGGTCAGCTTCGCTTTGACGCGCAACTTCGTATTGCCTATTTACTGGGCGAGTCCGGTCGTTTTGAGGAAGCGCACGAACACCTGAATTCAATGCTTAAGGGTAGTCAGTCGAATAGCTCGCTGGTGCGCATTTATCTGACCGAGGGAGAATTGTTACGCACTTCGAAACGTTATGAAAAAGCGATGGAAGTATATAATACAGCCCTGGGTATTATCCCTGAAAATACCGACCTGCTGTACGCGCGCGCGCTGACCGCTGAGCGAATCGGGCGGGTTGACATTCTTGAACGGGACATAAAAACTATCCTGAAGACTCAACCAGATAACGGGCATGCGCTCAACGCACTGG
>JADFJT010000142.1 GCA_022566015.1 Pseudomonadota bacterium
TTGGGGGCAGCACGTAAAACCTGGTCTGTAAGGCGTGTCGCTAGCTGAGTGTTGCCAGAGTTCATCGCAGCGGTTACCTGATTAAGGCTTTCCGCGATTGACGCTTGATCGAAAGCAGGACTATTGGGTGCGCCCAGGCTGGTACGAGGACGAGTTTTCTTCTGCCGGCGACGGGTTTTGCGGTTCATTTTAATTTTTCATTATTTTAAGATAGGCGCAGCGCTAAATATCTGGATTCTAGGCTCAGGGACAATCAACGCTTATTACTATTGATTTGAGTGAGCCACAGGATTTATATGATGCGAAGATCCCTCTACCTGGAACAGGCCGCGCATCCTCTTACCCGTCTCCACCGCAACGACAGCCTTTGCATTTTTATCGATATGGCTGTAGTCGGTACCGCTACAGCCGCCCGAAACTCTTAACCAGAGGTTTTCCTATCTGAGCAATACCGAAGTTTTGGCAAGTTTGCCAGACAGATCCGTGATTAATATAAATTCGGTAAAGGCGATGCGGATGCGGTCTTTATGTTGAATGAGCTTGCGACCAACCAGTTCGTCATTCACATGCGTACCATTCATACTGCCCAGATCCTCAATATATATCTCAGTTAATTCTTCCATGATAGGACTAGGGATTATTTCGATACGGGCATGTTTGTTGCTGACAGCGTCTTCCTCAATTTGTATATCACAATCGGGCGACCGGCCAATCGTTAAACCGCTTTTTTCCAGAGGGAAACTTTTCACCACCACGTCTTCTACCAGCAAATTCAGTACCGCCATGAAAATTCTCTCTTAATAATGATATTAAGGTCTAAGTTTATCCTGTCTTAGTCAAAATCTTAAGCCAGATTTAGTCCATTTAGTGCTTTTATTAACCGATCTGTCCACTGAAGCTACTTAAAGAAGTATTTTCTCCGACAATTTAACAACATTGGTCTCCATTTAATCGGTTAAACTCGCGCGTTTCGTCCGTCCAGTCATTATATCCAACTTGATGCTACCCGCTATCCGCCGCCCAGGCTTATTTGATATTTCCAGGCTTTTCTTAGTTGGAATTATCTGGGGTGGAGCGTTTCTATTTATTTCACTCGCGTTAACCGACTTCGGGCCGGTCAGCATCGCTGCCTGGCGAGTACTAATGGGTGCGGCAGTTTTGACCCTGATCGCTTTCCTGGCTGGAAGCCGGTTTCCCAATAGCGCCCGGCACTGGGGTTATATATTTATTGTTGGTGCGCTCAATAGTGCGGTTCCTTTCTTCCTGATCAGTTGGGGCCAGCAGTTTATCAGTAGCGCAGAATCTGCATTGCTAATGGCGATGGGCACCTTCTGTGCCTTGATAGTTTCACATTTTACCAGCGTGGACGAGCGTATCAACACACCGAGAGCGATAGGCGTTGGTGTTGGCTTCATTGGCGTTCTAGTACTGGTTTTCTGGGAAATGATGGAGTCCGGCATGGGTGGGCTGATGGGTCAGATAGCGGTGATGACTGCCGGTTGCAGCTACGCGGTTTCCACAGTGATTGTGCGGCGAATTACCCACTTGCCGTCCCTGTCTACCTCGGCGGGCACAATGTTGAGTGCGAGCCTGTATATGGTACCGCTCGCGTTTCTGCTGGAAAATCCGCTACCCAGGCAAGCCAGTCTCTTATCGATCGGCTCGTTAGGCTATCTGGGTATAATCGCTACTGCGCTGGCGATCACTGTTCGCTTTACAATAATTCGTGCTAATGGCGCGGTATTTATGGCACAGGTAGGCTATCTAGTGCCACTTTTTGGTGTGCTATGGAGTGGCTTGTATTTCGCCGATGCGATCAATCTGCAAACTGTTTTGTCGCTAGGATTAATACTCGCAGGAATCGCGATTACTCGACGAGGGAGCTGATATTTTGTTTTTTCCGGCGTTGTGCGGAGATTAAATCTGGATTAAAAAACAGCAGTTCACTATTCTACTGATTTGCATTAAAAATATTCAATTCATGGGATCTTTACAGGAACAGTTGCTCAAAGCCGGCCTGGTCGATAAAAATAGAGCTAATAAGGCCAAAAAAGAGAAACAAAAGCAGTCTAAAGTCGCAAGAAATGCTGGTGTTAAAACGCAAAGCCGAGCAAAAACCGCTGCCCAGAAAGAACAGGCGAAAAGGGTCGAGCGGGACCGCGCATTAAATCAGAAAAAACTAAAACAGGCCGAACAGAAAGCGGTATTTGCCCAGATTAAACAATTGATAGAAATCAACAAACTAGACAGACGGCAGGGTGATATTGCCTACGGTTTCATCTATAAGAACAAGGTTATGAAAATAATCGTCACCGATGAAATCAAACAACATCTAAGCCAGGGACGGCTCGCGATCGTTAGACTGGTATTAAAAAGCGAAAGACTATTTGAAGTCGTTCCCGCTGTGATCGCCGAAAAAATCGCCCAACGTGATGAAAACTCTGTGGTGCAGTTCAGCACGAATGCCGATAATGCCAAAAATGACGACGATCCTTACGCCGACTACCAAATCCCCGACGATTTAATCTGGTAATCTTTGTTCGCCTGGATAAACCCAAATTCAAGCGTCAGAGCCTGATTGCCCTTTATTAAGGGCCGAAGTCGTGTTACGTCCTACAGTAAACACCAGTGGTGTTATCCGGATTCTTTTAATTAATCCGCTTGTGCGGGAATGACGTAGGATAATTCTGATTTATTCAGAGGCTCCCTGGTTTACTATCTTGCTGCCGGAATTTTCCCGCTCATTATCCGCCAGTACTCAACCAACAGGCGGAATTGAGTAGGTGCCGGTAGCATGTGCAACTATGTCTACCTGGCTGAATATCGACACTTCCAGGACAGCGAGGCGTTTGCCGAGTTTGATAATTTCTCCCTCGGCGCGTAGATCGCTTTCGCTGGGTTTGCGCAGGAAATTAATATTGAAGCTGGTGGTCACTGCCAGTTTCACCTTCCCAATCATGCTGAGTACTACCGCGTACATACAGGCATCGGCCAGCATCATCATATGTGGTCCCGATATCGACCCGCCGGGTCTGATCGAGCGCTGATGGTAGGGTAGGATCATGCACGCTTTTCCGGCTTCGATGCTTTGTAGCTGTATCCCTGCCTCGCCGGCCCAGGGAAGCTCGTTCTGGATTAACTGGTTAAACTGTTGTTTGGTGATTTTGCTCACACACGCCTGCTATCTGTTTAGTTGCTCCGGTGATATGGTACTGGTAAAACTGCGATCGAAACAGGTTAATACGAATCGATGTCAATATCAGCACTAGAAGATAATAATCCCTCGCAAAATCGACAGGACGATTTTACCCAACTGGTCACCACGAGGCGTTCGGTGCGAGCCTTTTTACCCGATCCAGTCGATCCAGAGTTGTTGAGCAAGCTATTTACACTCGCTACTTCGGCACCTTCCAACTGTAACAGCCAGCCCTGGTTGACTCATGTAGTTTCCGGTGCCAGCAGGGATGCCATGCGCGAAGCGTTGATGCGAACTATTGGCGAAGGTGAATTTGTGCTCGATTTTCCCTACGACGGAAAATACACAGGCGTTTATCGCGAGCGGCAGCTTGATGTTGGATTAATGCTGTACAAGGCACTCGGCGTGACGCGCGAAGATAAAGCCGGCAAGCGACAGGCTTTTTTACGTAACCTGGAATTCTTCGATGCACCCCATGCGGCATTCATCTTTATGCCGGACTGGGCAGGCATCCGTGAAGCGGCCGATGTCGGCATGTACGCGCAAAATTTAATGCTGAGCATGCGCGCGTATGGAATCAGCAGTTGCCCGCAAACGATACTGGGCTACAACGCCGATGTAGTTCGGAAACAGCTCGAAATAGATTCGAGTCAAAAATTATTGTTCGGCATTTCGTTTGGCTACGCAGATGAGACTCGCCCGGAAAATCAAATTTGCCCTGCGCGCGCGACCTTGTCAGAAGTAACGAAATTTTATGTTTAACCCATTGTTTAACAGGTAAGCTGCAATGCCCGAATATCAAGCCCCACTTAAAGATATGAAATTTGCCATCAATGAGCTGGCGGATATAAACCTGCTTAACGACCTGCCAGGGTTTGAAGACGCCACCCCGGATATGGTGGGCGCAATTCTTGAGCAGGCGGCTGTGTTGGCGAATGAGGTATTTTCGCCACTCAATCAACCCGGGGATGAGCATGGCGCATTTATCGAGGATGGTCTGGTAGTGATTCCTCCCGGATTTGCCGATGCCTATCGCCAGTTTTCCGAAAATGGCTGGCAGGGTCTGAGCCAGTCCCCAGATTACGATGGTCAGGGTATGCCTTACCTGGTGCAGTCGGCGGTGTCTGAAATGTGGGTCTCATCGAATATGTCACTGGCACTCTGCCCTTTGCTCACTTCGGGTGCGATCGAAGCGCTATTCGCACACGCTTCGGAAGCGCTTAAACAGACATATCTGGCAAAAATGGTGTCTGCCGAATGGAGTGGCACAATGAATTTAACCGAACCTCAGGCAGGATCTGATTTATCGGCAGTGCGAACCAAAGCGGTGCCCGATGGAGATCATTATCGCATCACAGGTCAAAAGATATTCATCACCTGGGGCGCACACGAAATGGCCAAAAATATCGTGCATCTGGTACTCGCGCGTCTGCCCGATGCGCCCGAGGGAATTAAAGGCATTTCACTGTTCCTGGTGCCAAAATATTTGCTCGATAGTGAGGGTAATGTGGGCGAACACAATGACTTGAAAGTGGTATCGCTCGAATCAAAAATGGGGATTCACGCCTGCCCGACCTGTGTCATGAGTTATGGCGATCAGGGCGGTGCGCTCGGTTATCTGGTGGGAGAGCCTCACAACGGACTGGCCTGTATGTTCACGATGATGAACCACGCGCGCCTCGAAGTTGGTATTCAGGGCGTTGGGCTGTGCGAACGCGCTTACCAGCATGCACTCGCTTTCGCCCAGGAACGAGTACAGGGGAGTATTGCGGGACAGGAAGGCCGTGTCACTATTATTCATCATGCCGATGTACGGCGCATGCTGATGCAAATGCGCGCGCTCAGCGAAAGCACACGGGCGCTATCCTATGTCGCTGCCTCGGCCTATGATCAGGCGCGCAGGTCGCTCGGTAATGAAGCGGGCCAGAGAGCCCAGCGCCGAATCGATCTACTCACCCCGGTAGCTAAGGGATGGTGTACCGAAATAGCCCAGGAAGTCACCTATCTAGGCGTGCAGGTACATGGAGGCATGGGTTTCATCGAAGAAACCGGCGCGGCTCAATACATGCGGGACGCCCGCATTGTTACCATTTATGAAGGTACTACTGGCATCCAGGCAATGGACCTGGTCGGGCGTAAAATTCTGCGCGACCAGGGTCAGGCGATCGGGGAATTGATTGCCGAGATGAAGTTATTTAAAGCCGATTTAGACGCGCAGGGCGATGAATTTAAGTCGATGCAGGTAAGATTTTCCAGCGCACTAGAAGCGCTCGAAACCACGACGCTATGGTATCTTGAACAGGTTTCCAGTGACCCAGACTTGCCTGGCTCGATCGCGGTTAATTACATGATGTTGGTGGGTTACGTGGTAACAGGATGGTTGATGGCCAAATCTGCTATAGCCGCGAAACGAATAATTAACCGGGGTTCTAACGATATTTTTTATCGAAACAAGATCAGCACAGCAACCTTTTTCTGCGAGCACGTCGTGCCACGTGCAGAAGGGCTGAAATCTACCGTATTGTCAGGCTCAGTGAGTACCATGAGTATCGATATAGAATCCTTTTAAGGGCGTCTCTAAAAAATGCACCTATTCCGCGTTAGCCGCGTCGTCGATTTTTGCTCCTCGGCAACAACTCCGTGCGTTGCTTTAATAAGTGACATCCAGGTAATGATGCAAAATCGACATACAGAACGTCCTGTACATAAATTCCCGGCCCTTATTGCTATGGATCGCATGTATGCCTGCTT
>JADFJT010000143.1 GCA_022566015.1 Pseudomonadota bacterium
ATGTTGCGGATCTTTTTCTGCCAGAATTTTTCTGGTTATTTTTCACTCCTCTTAACCGGTCCATTATGGCAATTCGATCCTGATGGTGCAACTTTAACCAAACTGTCGAGCAGTAATATAGCCACTGCAGGTAAATAGATGGATAGAATAGTCCTCACAAGATGAAGCCAATTAATCACGTTTCTGGCCTGGAGGCGCTTCATAGTCGGTATGACACTTTCCTGGTCGATGCCTGGGGCGTATTACACGACGGGACTGGTTGTTACCCGGGGGTGAAGCACTGTCTCGAGCAGCTAGTGGGGCTGGGTAAGCGGCTTATCATTCTGTCAAATGCGGCTAGACGACAGGATGCTATTTGCGAAGAACTGGAGCGCGTTGGCATAACAGATAATTTGTACCAGAGGGTTGTGTCTTCGGGGGAACTCACCTGGCAGGTGTTAAGTGCCGGCGTCTCAAAGATACAACCAGGTGAAATGGGGTACTACCTCGGACCTGAGCGAAACAGGTCAATTCTTGATGGTTTGGATTACCGATGGACTGAATTCCTCGAAGACGCTAGTTTTGTACTCAATACTGGTGCGCCGACCGGTAATCCACAAAATACTAATTTGCTGGTCCCGTTGCTGGAAAAAATGCTTGTAAGGCAACTCCCAATGATTTGCGCTAATCCCGACCAAGCTGCTGTTCGGGGTGGTGAGCTGGGTATATCGGCTGGCGCAATCGCAAGGCTTTATCAGTCGCTGGGTGGTGAAACCGTCATATATTATGGCAAACCCGGTGCCGAGATATTTGAGATGGCAGTCGGTAAAAGTGTTGATAAATCAGGGGTGCTGATGGTGGGAGATGGATTCGAAACAGACATAGCCGGTGCGGTCGGCTAGGGTATAGACTCACTGCTCATTGCCGGTGGCATACACGATGCCGAGCTGCAGCCTCTAAATGAGGGAGTTGTCGCGCGAAACGCCAGGCTCTACAGTGCGGTACCGGACTATTTTTGCCAGTACTTTTGCTACTAGAGATCCGAATTGAATTATTTGCTTGACCATAAACATTTATCCAACCGCTATTTTGCGATGCGCCATGGTCACAGCCTGGCCAATCAGGAGGGGATCATCGTCAGCCATCCCGAAAATGGTGTTGACGGTTACGGGTTGAGCGAAAGGGGCGTGGCACAGGTCGAAAACTCAGTACTGACGAGCAACCCACTGGGCCCGGATACCTTGATTATCAGCTCGGATTTTAAGCGCGCCCGGGAATCGGCTGAAATAGTCCATCGGCTGCTTAAATGCCTAACGCCAATCTGTTTCGATCAGCGTTTGCGCGAGCGCAATTTTGGCGGACTGGAACTAAGCTCCGATAGTAATTATTCAAAAGTTTGGCGAGCGGATGAAACCAACCCCGACAGCCGGATAAAAGGAGTGGAAAGTGTTAGTGAGGTCATGGAGCGGGTTTCTGCAATGGTATTAGAGTATGAAAATAAATTAAACAAAGCGACCCTGCTTTTCATTTCACATGGTGATGCATTGCAAATATTGCAGACCGCATTTTCGAAACAAAGTGCTTCAAGACATAGATACCAAAAGCACTTAGAAACCGCAGAAATTAGACGGCTGGAAATCGGTATTGTGAGGCAATAAAATCGAGATCGTTTGCTGGCTCCAGCTAGTTTAACAGCGCATGGAACAAAGGTATTGGAAGGTACTTCGAATCCATACAGCTGTTCCGTACTGTTTGTCGAGTCGATTGAGCCTGTGATTATCCTCGCCAGGTATCAAAATACATACTGGGAGTTGAGCACATCGTGCTCACCCTGCATTCTGGCCGCGTCGAGTTCCAGGTTATGGCTATCGCTTTCCAGCCTTGTAGAGTAGCTTTGCAGCTCTTTTAATTGCTGTAACATGGCCAGTCGTTCGGTGGGAGAACCTGCTTTCGATATCAATTTTATTTCGAGCTCATTAATTTCAGATTTCATACTTTCCAGCTCTGCTTCCATCCTTTTGATTTCACGGTGAATATGACTGATTTCCCTATTCAATAAATACAGTTCACGGCCTCGTTCGTAGCCATACAGAAAATCACTACGCAGTTCAGCCGGGCAAACCCCATTATATTGATAGCCCCGCTTTCCCTGGGCGAATCCCACCTCTGCAGTACAGAATTGTGCCAGTCCCGCCTCATACCCGGCCTGGTATAGAACCAGATTCGGTACCACGCCGTGCTCTGCGCAAGCTTTACGATGCTGTCCTATATAGGTAAAGGCTCGGCCTTTCGACCCATCTTCGAGCCCTATGATCTGCCAATCGGCGTTGATGCACTCTGACTTGTTTAAGGTGGCACAGGCAGAAACGAAGAATGAAATAAAAATGACAAGGAGAAGCTTTATGTTTTTCATATTGATGATCCTTAACCCAGAATGCCTGGGCACGGATTGATCACGTGTTTTCTGAGATCCGGGAAGATTAAACGTCATTTCCATCCAAGTCCAAGGGTAGTTCTGCGGTACCGTTGAGATGATTGCCTCGCCATTCTAAAAATACCGGCTAATTTTTTTCACCCTTTTTTTAAAGGACTTTGTTCGGGTCGCTGGATTATGCCTGACCGGCGAGGGGAGAGATGCAGCAAGTTCTATCGCTTGCCTTACCGTTAAACGCGACGCAGATTTACCCCAGTAGAACCTGGCAGCGGCTTCGACGCCGTAGATGCCCCGGCCAAACTCTACAACGTTAAGATAAAGCTCGAGAATTCTTTTTTTCGTCAGGTTACGCTCCATACCAATTGTTAACAGTAACTCGTGCCATTTTCGTAACGGATTTCTGGACGCACTGAGAAAGATGTTTTTAACCGTTTGCTGCGAAATAGTACTGCCACCGTACACCAATCGCTTCTCTGACAGGTTATATTCCATCGCCGATTGTAACGCTTCCATATCGATACCCGAGTGTGAATAAAAACGGGCGTCTTCGGCAACGATCAAAGCCCGGACCATATGCCTGGAAATCTTACTGATGGGTTTTGGTTTCCACCGCAGGTTTCGCCATCCAGGGTTTTGGTACTGCTCAAAAATATATTGGCGAATGAAATTCGATTGCTGTACGGGTCCTTCCTGATAAAGCGACCAGTCCGGCCAGATACCGATCAGGTAGCCGGTATCCATAATAAATACCAGCAACAGGATTCTCAGACTCCAGCGTATGATTCGTATGGATGTGCGCGCGCTTAGAAAATCATAAAGTCGTAGTTTTAATGAATAAAATGACATGGCCTGATATGAGAACTGGTCTAATACTATTTATAAATCAGATTTGGAACAATTTAAGGGACATATTATGATTTATATCGCATCTTAATCCTTAATTTAGCCTATGTGGGTGATATGGCATTGCGCAGAAACAGAACAGGCTAAGGAAACCATTCATTATGTTGCACCAGTCGGGTAAAAAAGATCAGTATCCATCTAGAGTCCAGGAAGCTGTAAGCCTTAGTTTTGGACCTTGAGCAAGAGATAGTCAAATCGTCTCCACAGCCCATTGATTATCACGATTCTCCTGTCGTCTGAGCAGAACCGGATGGGCGTTGGCAATGCTATCTCCTATTTCAATACCAAATTGGGATTGTATGGCCCAGTATGCGCCCCCGTGGGAGACTACCAAAACAGGGCCGGGAAAGGTCAGGGCTTGCTCAAGCGCGCTCACAACTCTTTCGATGAAAGCATCAAGCGACTCGCCACCCCAATTCTCGGCATCGGCAAGGAGGGCGGCATAGGATTCGTGGGCAACCGGTTGCCCTTCGAGTTTTCCAAAGCCAATTTCCTGGAGTCCGTCAATGAAAACCAGTGGGCAGTTCAGCGTCTCGTTAACGATTTCTGCAGTCTGTCGAGCCCGCCCCAGTGGGCTGGAACAGATCGTGGCAATTGGCATCCCTGCTAAAAGGCTTCGCGCGTTCTGAGCCTGGCTAACACCGGTTGCATTAAGTGGTATGTCAGTTTGGCCCTGGCACAGGCGTTGCTTATTCCAGTCAGTTTGTCCATGGCGCAGGAAATAGAAGGGGTCCAGGTGTTTCATCGATAACTCCCTGGAAAAGAAGCGCTAATACACATTAAAATCCACCTATATCCACTGATCATTTTCGGCTGTTATATCGCTGGTATTCCCGTCGCCCGTATTTAAAACACCCCTGGGTTCGATGAGCAGGACTTTCACCTCTTTTTCGGCATATGGCTTGTGTTGTGTCCCTTTTGGAACAACAAACATTTCGCCCTTGCCCACAGTAACCTCGCCGTCAGCAAAGTCGATTCGCAGGCTGCCATCGATCACAATAAATGTCTCGTCGGTATCGGCGTGTTCATGCCAGATAAAATCGCCTTCCAGCTTAACTACCTTAAACTGGTAGTCATTCATTTCCGCTATTACCTTCGGTTTCCATTGTTCGCTGAATGCGTTAAATTTTTGATCAAAATTGATCGATTCATGTTTCATATTTAGGCTCTGGTTGATTATATTACTGGGACTATTTCATATTCGACGAAGTTATCCCTACTCATAGTCCAGCAATCAAAAAGACTGACTTCCCTGTTCTCCATTAACTGAAATCATCATTTTTTCCTTAGCTTACCGACGAATTCAGATAGCTTGGCCCGGCGGGTGATATCCTGCCTTTATCGTCTAAGCATTCGAATACCTGCTCAATGCATCCCGATTTGAACTGCTCTGTTACGATATACTTTTTCAACCAGGTAATCTCGCTCGGCGATCAGAAAACCGGGTTGTGCTACCGGGTGCATACTTGCCCATCCAGTGTAAAGTTGCCAGTAGTGAATTGCCGGGGTGGAGAGTCTGGCGGGAGGGGGTGCGACTTTAGGCTTGCCCAATAGGCAGGATTATTCAATCTGGCTTGAATCTTAATTTCAGAATCACTTCAAATAGCCCTGTCTGTGTCGATTGCATATTTTAATGCGGCCAGTGCGAGCAGTCGAGTCGAATCCAGAATTGGCAGTTTTGAATTATTGTCATTAATAACAAGCGGCAATTCAGTGCAGACAAGAGCAACTGCATCACAGTTATCTTCACTGAACCCGGAAATCACACTTTGCAGATATTTTATCGATGGCTTGAGAAATTTCCCATAGACCAGTTCTTCCATAATGATGCGGTCGAGTTCGATTTGGCTCTCTTTACTCGGGATGATACAGCCGATCCCAAGCTTAGATAATTTTCTCGGATAGGTATCACTTTCGACCAGCCACCTGGTTCCCATTAGGCCTAATTTTTTCATTCCCCGGCGGTGAGCTTCCTCCGAGACTACCCGTGCAATATGCAGCCATGGAACTGGACTTTTGTCTTCGACCATATCTAGTGCATTATGAATAGTATTATCAGGACAAATCAGAAAATCGGCACCCATTGCCGCTAGCTTTGTAGCTGAATCCAGCATTAAATCACCTACTGCCTGCCAATCTCCCGCTTGCAGAAAATCAACATATTTGGAAAACGGAGGTGTGTGCATTGAAACTTCGGGATGCTTGTGCGGACCAAGTTTAGCCGGGCCTTCCTTACAGATGGTTTGGTAACAAAGCGCAGCGCCTTCAGCCGAGCAGGCGACGATTCCAATATGAAGTGCCATTTTTTACATTAACCTTCTAAAGAATATGATCGGTCATTTACTAAAACATAAGTTAACCGACGTATTTGCCAAAAGCTTAACCATTTTACCCAGGCTCATCGAATTTTTTACTGGAGGCAATACCGTCTGGGGCGCGTTTCCTGACACCCTGTAATATAGCGGCGTAACGAGAGAAACTGAAAACCAGGTAAAAATTCGAGTACTAAATTTCATCCAGACGCATGCGCTCGCAGTATTCGGCAACATAGTGTTGCCCGACTGGTATTATCAACGCCTCACGATCTAAGTCACCAGGACCCGCTATC
>JADFJT010000042.1 GCA_022566015.1 Pseudomonadota bacterium
TGACGTGTTGTGCTGAAGTGTAAGTGGACACTTATTATTCGACTATAGCTATCGCCAGATCCATTACATTGGTGTTGGTGGGCCCGGTTACGAACAGGCTGTCCTGTTGCGCCAGATAGGGGCCGGCATCGGCTCTTTTTAAAGCGTCACGCGCGGCTTCGCCTCGGTCAAAGGTATTACCATCGACCAAACCACCCGCTGCCTCGGTCGGACCATCGCTACCGTCGGTACCGGCGACCAACAGGGTGATGTTATTCTTCCCCGACAGGTGTTCCGAAATCGCGAGCGCGAGGCTCTGATTGCGTCCGCCCTGCCCTGGATTTTCTGGCAAAATCACCGTTGGCTCACCGCCCCAGATATAAACACCCGGCTGCGCGCTCGCTAACATCGCACCCATTTGTTTAGCGAGGGCAAATACGTCGTCGTAGAGTGACTCTTCGTTGTGCTTAACCGTAAAACCAAGATCAATTGCCATTTTAGCCGCACATTCTCGCGCAGTCTGATTTGAGGCAATGATAGTCGATACAGCCTTCGTGAGCGCTCGATGACAATCACCGAGTCCCGATCCGATCGTGGCGATACTATCGCCTTCCACGTCAGAAATCGCATAGACGCGAATTTCCTGGCCGTTGAACTGTTCCAGCAACTTACCGTCTTTAATCAACGAGAATTCTTTGCGCTGTTGATTGATTTGACCGATGGTTTTACCGGTTGAAATCATTTCGTCGGTGATTGCCTGTAGATCGGCCAGGCTCATGCCCTGCGGTAAAGCTTCGGCAAGTGCCGAAGCACCACCCGACACCAATACCATTAGACGACTGTGCTTATCCATATCACCCACCCGTTCCAGCAACAGCTTCCCGATCTCGAGCGACTGCTGGTCTGGGATCGGATGTGCGGATTCCAGTAGGGTTACATTTTCACGTTTGCGGATATCATCGTCACCATGGCCATACTTGGTGACCACGATAGCCTCACACGGCGATGCCAGGGAATCCAGCGCACCCCGACACATACCGACCGCGGCTTTACCGATAGCTATTATCAGATCGGGTTGAAACGGCGTATCCTTGACAATCGCGTTTTCAACTGACTGTTCTCCCGATACGGCCGATACTGCAGCTTTCCAAATAGTTTTTAATGCCTGTTTGCGTTTTTCGCCGACGCTAATTGTCACGACTGGTAAAACACTAACGCTCGGGTCTCAATACTTTCACGCGGCGGTGTATTGGCCGGAACCTGGGGTATTTCGAAAGAAGTGTGGATGCTGTTTGGTTTGCGATCACAATCTTCGGAATCGAAAGTCTTGAATACCAGCACCTCTTTGGGATGCATTTCGGAAAAGTAAAACCATCGATGTCGTGCATTGTACGTGGCCAATAATATCTCGCCAACATGCGTAGACGAACGTCGCTCGGTATCGACCTGATCGGCAAGATCAATGCTGCGCGCGTCGCACAGAGCCAACGGCCAGTTTAAAACCGGGCCCACTAAGGGTCTCCATACGTTAATAATCTGGAATCTCCCCTTTAATAACGCCTCGGCTTCATCACCCAGATTTTCCTTTAGACAGGTGACGCCCGACTTCGCGGTATAGTCATTGTGCACCATTGTTGCAGGCTCCCTGACCTGCTTCTCTTCTCGCAACTCGGGGTCCGAAGCACGGGCTGTATGGTCAAATATAAATACGCGATTAGCCCCGGTCAGATCTTTCAACAGTCGCTCAATTTCTGGCTCATAGATGCTGCTAATTTGATCGGTATCGAGGAAATTACTCACCTTCGATTCATGATCGACCAGATCGAAACCGCTGGGATGTAGACCATCATTATTTTTTTCGACAGTGTCATTTCGACTGCGTGCATCGTTCACTTCAACCCTGTGGGGTTCCAGTCCTACGTCAACCGTGTAATGTGCATCGCGGCCTGCACTCGATGCATAATAAATGGGTCGACCGGCCTGTTTTACCAGGTATTGGACCTCCGCAGTTATCATTTATTTTTTCCTGTCATTGGCTCTGTTGAATTTCCGCATGGCGATAACAGTCGATCAGGTGATCGTTTACCAGACCGGCCGCCTGCATGAAAGCATAACAGATCGTGCTACCGACAAAGGTAAAACCACGTTTCTTTAGGTCCTTCGACATCGCATCCGATATCACAGTATTGCCCGGAATTTGCTGCGCTGAAGTCCGCTTGTTTTGCACAGATTTGCCATCGACAAAATCCCATAAATAAGTGTCAAGCGTCAGGCCCTGATCGAGCATTTCGAGATACGCTCGCGCGTTTTTAACGAACCCATTCACTTTGAGTTTGTTACGTACGATACCGGGGTCACCGAGCAGGTCGGCAATTTTGCTTTCGTCGTAGCGGGCTATTTTGTGGGCATCGAAGTCATCGAATACGCGCCTGTAATGGTCGCGCTTGCGTAATATCGTGATCCAGCTCAACCCCGCCTGCGCGCCTTCCAGACACAGGAACTCGAACAAGTCCCGTTCGTCGTGCACCGGCACACCCCATTCGCGGTCGTGATAATGCTGATACAACTCGTCATCACCACACCACCAGCATCGCTGTTTATTATCAGTATTAACCATCGATATTCATATCTGAGTAAAAGCGATCCAGTATCATCGCTATAGTTCCACGCCTTCTAGTTCCGCTACCCGTGGCCCGTAATGCAAGATACTCGATTCGAGATTTCCATGCAGGCAGGGCTTGGTCGAAAACCCTAATATTGCCTGGATGCGCATTCGATCACCGGTGACTTCGGTCACCCGATGCATCGAATAATGACCCCTAAACAGGCTCAGTGTCCCGGCCTTCAGCGCCAGGTGTTTGATCCCCTTCGAATCGCCGTCGAGCACTTGCTGAACCTGTTCAAAGTTTTCGCTTTCATCGGAACGCAATTCCGGCACATATTCGAAAACCCCGCCAGCCTCGGGAGCCTGTAGTAATAATGTAGTGACCATGTGACCGCTATCGAAATGCCACTGCTGGCAGCCGCCCGCATTCATCATCGAAATGTTAAGCGACTGGTATTTGTCCTGGTTTCTATATACGGGACGATCCAAAGCCTTAGCCAGAAAACTGGTTAAAACAGTGGAATAATAAAGTCGGGAGAGGAGATGGTGTTCGGGAATTAAATCGGCTGCCACTTGCGACAATTTGCGTTTACCTTTTCGCTTCAGCGGATGATCGACTGGTAATTTATTGCCTTTTCCCAGGTCATAATTAAAGAAGTAAGGGGTGACTTCGGTAGGACCCAAGTAGGCGAGATGGCGTAAAGTACCCGCTTCTACAGCCATTTTGGCGATCACAGAGGGGCGTATAAATCCCGGCATCGAGCACGAGCCATCCTGTTGAAGCGCCGCCTGTGTTTCTTCGATTAACCGCTGCCCAGCTTCGCCAGCGAGATCATTTATCGGATATCGATCCAGATCGATGAGACCGTAACTATTCGAATTTTCCACCGGCTATGCCAATCGACTGACAGGGCGTAACGATTCGACGAATCTACCTATACGGCCGCTGGCTTCGAGCAAATCCGATTCGGTAATAGTATAAGAGATGCGAACATATCCCTCCGCGCTTTTGCCGAATGCCGTTGCATCCAGCACCGATACGCCGCAATTCTGGTAAAGCTGCTGAACGAAATCAGGCGCGCTTAAACCAGTGCCGCGTACATCGACCATCAGGAACATGCCAGCATCGGGTTTCAACGCTTCCAACTCTGGTATCGCTTCAAATTCGCGCAACAATAGATCACGTCGCTGCCGATAGATATCGCGCATCGCCTCCTTGTCCTTACTGGCAAATTTTAACGCGTAGTAACCAGCCTGCTGAATGAATCCAGGTAGTCCGTAGAGCATGCACAAAGCCAGTTTTTCGAGATTTTCAATGAACGCAATTGGCCCGACCGCCCAGCCGACACGCCAGCCGGTCATCGCATAGGATTTCGATAAGCTGCTGATAGTGATGGTGCGCTCCGCCATTCCGGGCAATGCAACCATATGATGGAACTCGGTCTCGAACACAATATCGGAATATACTTCATCAGCTACTACCCATAGATCGTGTTCGATAGCAACTTCGGCGATGCAATGCAACTCTTCGAGCTTCAACATGATTCCGGTAGGATTACTGGGAGAGGCATAAAAGATAGCACGTGTCTTTCGCGTAACTGCAGCGCGTAAACTATCGGCATCGAGTCTAAATCCGCCGCTGGCATCGAGGACTACCGGGACCAGGGTCGCCCCCGAAGCCTGCACAGTCGCCTCATAGGTGACGTACATGGGTTGCAGTACTATTATTTCATCGCCTGATTCGCCGATGCATAAAGAAGTAGCAAACAGTGCATTCTGAGCACCCGAGGTAACCGCCACATTATCCCTGGTAACGTCCTGTCCACAGTTTAGATGATGCTGTTGCGCGATGGCGTCGCGCAGCTTATCGATACCAGTAACGCCGGTATAGTGCGTATCACCTTCGTTCAGAGCGGTCACCGCCGCCTCAATTATTTCTGGTGGCGTGGAAAAATCTGGATCGCCGACGCTTAATACAATCACGTCTTCACCGCGCCTTTTCGCCGCCATCGCCGCATAGTGCGAGTCCCACACATCGGCGGCACTTCCCTTGATTCGATCGGTGAGAGACGAAAACTTCATCTGGCATTCATAATTCAAAAGTTGATTTGGCGATGAACTTATCATTAGTGAGGTAGCTATTCAATCTCGGAATGATTTTTCGATTCCCTCAGGGACAAGGTGTAAAACCAGTGAAATTAGGGAGAATCTAAATTTTTTATTTCATCCAATATGGGCTTAATCCAGGGCTTATTCTGTTCAATTTCCTCGTCACTAAGGCCGGTCAGCTCATAAGGCAAAACCAGCCATTCGTTGTATTCGTGCAGGTAATAATCCGGTACTGGATTATGTTCGTTTGACTTGGATTTGTAATACGGCACAGCGACACGCACGTCTTTGGGCATATTGCGTTTGCATTTCTCGCGTAACCGATCGATCACTGCGGTAACATTACGGCCCGTGCTATACACATCATCGACAATCAACAACGCATTGTCGGCATTCATGGTTTCGTATAGATACTGTAATCCATGCGCACGTATTTCAGCCTCTGATTCGAGTTTTTGCAGATAATCGTGCATGCCACGATAAGAAGTCCGGATCGCAATGTGGTCGGTTTCTATGCCGAGGTATTGCAGGCATTCCTGTACGTAAATGCCAACAGTCGACCCTCCGCGCCATACTCCAACGATAAAGTCGGGACGATAACCACTCTGATAGATTTGTACCGCGAGGCGATAAGAGTCCTCCAGCAGCTCCTGTTCCTGTATGAATCGTTTTTCCACGTATCCAGTGTTCCCCCTGCAAGACAAAGTAGCTATGATACCCGGGCAACTAATAATTTCCCATCACGCCGTATGGATCATAACGCAGTAATTAACCGGTCACTCTGATGAGTGAAAAACTCTATTTGTCTGCGCAGCAATTACTCGAAGATTCGTTCAGGCTCGGGGCTATGATTATCAAGCATGGATTCCGCCCAACTATCATCATCGCGATCTGGCGAGGCGGTACGCCAATGGGTATAGCAGTACAGGAACTACTCGCATACTTCGAAATAGAGACGGACCATATCGCAATACGCACGTCGTCTTACACTGGTATCGATGGCCGATCACACGAAATACGAATTCACGGCATGAATTACCTGGTCAAGAATTGTCGTCACGAAGATAGCCTGCTCATCGTCGACGATGTATTCGACACTGGCCTCACCATTCAGGCGGTAATCGCACATTTACAGGAGAAGGCAAGGCTCAATACTCCGCACGATATCCGAGTTGCGGTCCCATACTACAAACCAACCCGCAACCAGACCGGAAAGGCGCCTGATTATTATCTGCACGAAACCGAGCAATGGCTGAAATATCCACACTCGCTAGAAGGTCTCAGTGTCGATGAAGTGGCAAAACACCGGCCTGAACTTTATGCGATTATCAAGGATAGCCTTTAACCATCGGCTGAAATCCCTAAGCACTTAAATCATAAGATGCTCTCGATTTAAAGGACTATGCTGATTTAAGAAGTGTCCTTTAGAGACTAGTTTTCCTCAATTTGAGTATGACCACTAAAATCGAAATTGAGTGAGTAACAAATTATTGCCGACGCAGCCGCCATGGCGGCCGACAGGTAAAACGCGTAAGCCAGATCAAATTCACCGATTAGCCCGGCGAATAGTGCACCGAGCATCCCAACGCCATCGAGCACGGTAAATACAATTCCGAGCGTGGTTGCCTCGGCCTGTCCCGAATACTCGAGCGCACTCGCCAGCACCACCGGTCGAACTGCGGTTAATAAGGCCGCGGCTGGCAACAATCCTGCAATCAAAATACCCAGGCTTGCGCTCGAACCTGCCAGTATTGCGAACATGCTACTCAATACCAGGGCCAGCATAATGACCGACTTTCGGCCACTACGATCGGTATATTTGCCGATAAAAGGTTGAAACACGGTACCAATCAACAGCATAGCCGCAAACACAGCCCCTGCTTCCAGCGGCGACAGGCTATATTCGGTCTGCAGGTAGAGTGGAGTCATGCCCAGAATTGCCACCAGCGCCATATTATAAAAAATCATCAATAGCATCAGCGCCAGCCCGACTCTATTGCCCCAATGCCGGATTAACCCCCTTAGGTCGATCCGGGTGAGCTTTTCATCTGTTTTTAAATCGATCTTGCGCGCGATGAATATAAATACCACGCCCATGATTATCGCTGGAATCACCGATATTTGCAGACTGATTCGCCAGTCGAAATAGCCCAGTAAAAATCCGGTCACCAGGGGTCCGAGTACTTCGGAGCCGATACTGCCACCGACCGCGTGGATACCCAATACCTGCGCACGCCTTGAAGGCATTTCCTTGACCAGGACAGCGGTCGCGACTGGATGCCAAAAAGCATCACCCATCACGCCTACCGCCAGCAACAGAGTAACCGCCCAGAAACCCGGTGCGAGGGAAGCAGTCAGATAACCGATCGCGACCCACCAGAAACTCAATAACATCAGATATCCTGGACGGTTAGAATGATCAGAAATTAAACCAGCCGGGATATAAGCCAGCGCTGCTCCCATACCGTTTATGGCCAGGATTAACCCAACTTCGGTCGGGCCCAGACCCATGCTTGCCGCTATAGCTGGGGCTATCAGCCACACGGTGCCCGCGACCCAGTCGTTGCTTAAATGGCCCATGAATAAAGCGCCTAACAAGAAGCGTTGGTGACTATTAACCTGGGACAAGTGTAATTTCCCTGCCATATTTAAAGCTCAAAATTATTTAACACGATATGGTCTGCAAACTGTGTCCGTTTAATACCGGTAAACTGTATAAATGGTATTCGATATATTACTTCAAATGAGAGATTTCCTGGACCGCCAAATCGAATTTGTCAGTTGGATATGAATCGATGTCTTACCGGGATTGCCATGGCTTAATGAATGCGATCCCTGTCGACTCAAACTGTGTATTGAATCGTTAATTTAAATTTTTAAATTCGGTATTTCGCAAATTGACGAGTCATTATGGATAGCTTCGCCGGTGTAGGCACATAAGCGATCGGCGACACTCATCCGTCGCTGCCAGCTAACGATGACAGTGCGTATCGAATAGACAAACGCCGACTGTCCGGGAGCACTCTAGCCTGACTACTCCCGAAGCCGACCCAGCGTAAAAACGGGTAAAACGAATTCCTGTTTTACCCTACCTGATAATTGATCTAGCGTTTGGCGAGGACTTCCGCCGCTTCAGCGTAGGCTTTAGCAGAATCTGCTTTAGCCAGGGCTCGCGCATGATCATAGCCCCCTGCAGCGGGTTTCTCATGATGGTGTTTGGCTGAATTGAGCAGCATTTTCGCGTCGTCGAGCAATGTGTGTACGAGACCTGCTTTACCCTTATCGGTCATCGCCTTCATGGCTGTGGTCGCGCTATCGATGGTGGCCTGGCTTGCCTTGAAATGACCAGGGCAGCTAAAGGCCCAGGAGGCCGATGTGAAACCCAGCGAGACAATTATAAGTGTGCCGGTCAAAATCATTTTTTTCATAGTTACTCCTCCGTTTATATTTGGGTACTAGCGTCGGTCAGTTTATCCCTTTTTTCCGTGGAGTCTATAGCGCTTGAATACCTGTTCAACTCGTTTTTCTCCGCGATCACCACGGATTCTCGGCCAGCTAAAATCAGTCGAATAGTTAGAAGAGTGTTGATTTTTAATCCTGTATTCGGTGAATACTATCGGCGAAGCGTTTTTACATAACCCGAATCCATTCCGGCTAAAATTCTCGGGTAATAAAAACCAAGCGTGATTGCTCTAAACACCATAAACAGACTCAGTGCCAGAAACAATCCATGATTCCCCAAATAGGGCACTAACCAGGTTATTACCACCAGGTACATGCCCATCGATAATAACATCGCGTTGCGCATTTCACGGGTATACCCCACACCGATGAAAATACCATCCAATTGAAAACTCCAGACCGATATCAAGGGTGAAATAATCATCCAGGGAAGGTAGGCAGAAGCAGCGTCGATAACCGCGTCGATATTAGTGAATAAACCCAGGATAGTCTTTCCAAAAAACATATACCCCAGGCCCACTAAAGCAGCAATGAAACAGGCCCACAGGCTCGTTAAGGTCACCGCACGACTGAACTCTCGACGCTTGCCTGCCCCATAGGCACTGCCGGTGAGTGCTTCGGCAGCATGCGCAAATCCATCGAGTCCATAGGCCATAATACTTTGTAAATGCAATAAAATAGCGTTTGCTGCCAATACCACATCACCCATTTTTGCACTTTGCGCGGTGAAATAGGCGAACGCAAAAACCAGGCAAAGGGTACGAATAAAAATATTGCCGTTTGCACGCATTAATTCTAACAACGCGCTTCGTTCCAGGAGTCGCTGCCAGTCAATTTTTTGCAAGGCTGAAGCGAGTGGGCCACGCAATAATATAAACCCACAGATCGCGGCCAAATACTCGGCGATCAAGGTCGCAAACGCGACGCCTTCGACGCCCATTTCAAATCCTATGACGAACAGAAAATCCAGCGCCACATTGCTAATATTTAAGATAAGCTGTAAGGCAAAAGCGCGTGCAGTTTTTTGCATGCCGATAAAAACACCGGTAAACACATAAATACACAGCGTCGCCGGCGCGCTCCAGATCCGAATTTCTGCATAATCCCTGGTGAGTTGCTCAATCTCTGCGCTGCTGTCGAGCAAATGCAAAGACAGGCCAATTAAAGGCTGGCTGAGTAATATCGTGAGAAAACCGAATCCAAAAGCGAGCAGAAATACACGCAACAAGGTATCGTAAAGTGCCTGTTGATCCCTGGCACCGTGCGCACGGGCGACGAAACCAGTCGTGCCCATGCGTAGAAATCCAAACCCCCAGTACAGGAAACTGAATATCAGCGCGCCCAGTGCGACGGCGCCTATCGCCTGCGGTTCTGGCAGACGACCAACTACCGCTGTATCGACCGCACCAACCAGTGGCACCGAAACATTAGAAAGCATAATCGGACCCGATAGCGCCCAGACTTTGCGGTGACTGATCGAAGTGTCTTGAGCGTGACTCATAAATTTCTGATCAAAAAAATGTCACGGATCTGATTTATGCTGATCGGGTAATACCACTTGATCGGGAGATGCTTCGTGGGTCGAAATATAAAGCTGATTCGATGTTGCCTGCGAGGCAGGTACAGCAACGAACGGTTTTCGAGTTTCGGGACTGCCACCACGACGCCTTTTTATCGTCGCAAATAAGGCCAGTAGCAGGCTAATGAGGGCAAAATAAGCAAACAGACCGTGTGGGCCCATGAAGGACATAAACTGCCCGGCGATAATAGGGCCGATGCTCGCACCAGCCCCATAAGTAATGAGCAAAGCACCAGCAACCTGTACGCGCTGTTCGTTACTGACAAGATCATTGGCTGTCGCAGCCGAGAGCGAGTAAATGGTGAACTGGAAAGCGCCAAACAAGCCAATACTGGCGAGTATTAAACGAAAATCACTGACCATAATGATACTAAATGATGCAAGCGCGACTACTATCGGAATCACTACCAGTAAGGGTCCGCGACCGATTCGGTCGGAAAGATGCCCCATCGGCCACTGCAATATCAGGCCACTCATGATAGCGGTGGCCATGAAGGTAGAAAGACTAGCCTCCGACAAGCCGATGTTGATCGCAAATACCGGCCCCAGCCCTAACACACTGGCGTTGATCAACCCACCACAAAATACTCCGATCAAGCCCAAAGGCGCTATTCGATAAAGTGTCATCAACCTCATGCGGCTGGCTGGAACAGGAATCGGTGCTTTGGCTCTGGTGAGCAATACGGGTAACAGGGCTATAGAAAAAATGACCGAAGCCAGGCTAAAAAGCTGAAATTTGGATGGGTCGCCAACCGCCAGCAGAAACTGCCCACAACCAGCGGCAAAATAATTAGTGGTCATGTAAAAAGACAAAACCTGGCCACGATTACTATTGGTCGCTCGCTCGTTTAACCAGCTTTCGGTAACCATAATCATACCGGCCATGCAAAATCCGGAGAGCATGCGTAATAACATCCAGCTCTCCACTGATATCCAAATTGGGTGCAATAGCGCGGATACCGACATCAGCGACGCGAAAGCTGCAAAAGATCGTATATGCCCAACACGAGCCACTACTCTTCCAGCAAACACCCCCCCGATAAGCAGCCCGAAAAAATATGCGGCGACGATAAGGCCAACCAGATCGGTAGAGAATCCTTCAACCTGGGTGCGGACACCGAGCAGCGTGCTAAAAAGACCATTGGCGAGCAACAGCAAACCATAGCTCAGTAGCAGTGAAAAAACGGCGCTTAAAGTACTAAACAAGAATGTTCCAGAGTAATGCCTGTTATATAAAGCAACTGTATATTAATCGAGAGTGCAAATAAATGCCCATCGTCGTTCCGGCCTACGAGCCGGAATTCTTTCAAATGAAGCTACAAAAAACAACACGAAGCTCTCCCCATAGATTCCGGCTTGTTGGCCGGAATGACGGTTTTTTTAGAGACTCCGTCATTCCGGACAAAGCAAAGCTTTGAGCCGGAACCTATCGATCAGGACACCTCCGCTGTAGTGAGCACGCCGGTTAAAATGGATTCCGCACCGAGACCGGAAAGATTGATTTTTTTAAATAACTTTCCTGCCTTTTAATTCTTTAATGCGATCATAACTTACGCCGAGTTCACTCAAAACTGTCTCGGTATCTTCTCCATGGCGAGCACAGTAGGCATTAAATTCGGGTCCGCCTTGTTGGTAACTAAAAGCGGCGATGGGCATAGTCAATGCATTGCCATCCAGTCGAGCATACTGGCTTCCAGGGTTTCTCCTGGATTGCAATTCCTCTATCACCCCATATAAATCACGCACACGAGCGGCCGGGATATCTTGCTCGTTTAATATCGTTTCCCAGTGACATGCATCCTCTTTTAAGAAACCACTATGTAAAGCCTGACGTATTTCCTGTTCGAATTTGAAGGTGTAAATGTGGCTAGATTGATCCAGTTCGGTCACCGATTCATCCAGCCCCATGACCTCGAACAATTTTCGATGTTGTTCGGAGCTGTAGGCACCGACCATGAGGTCTTCGTCCTGACATCTATAAACACAGTAACCTGGGCGGCTTCCTGAATTACCCGTTTTGAGGGGGGATTTCCTGTGGTGCATCGCACTGAGTACCAAAGGTGACATCATGATCAATGCGGCATCGAGCATATTGACTTCGATCACCTGGCCTTTATCAGTGCGAGTGCGCTGAAATAAGGCACTGGCAATGGCGAATGCAGCTTGTGCACCGGTACCGTAATCAATTAGTGGCGGCCCGACCAGCAGGCGCTCCTGGTCTACTTCTCCATTGACCGACATCATGCCACTCATAGCCTGTATGACCTGGTCATATGCCGGTCTGCCACTATAATCATTGCTACTACCAAATCCGGTCATCGAACAGTAGATCAACATGGGATTTATTTCGAGCGATTGCTCAGCACCCAAACCGTAAGCGGCTAACCCATGAGTATAGTTTTCCACCATCACGTCGGCCGATTCGATTAATAGCCTTGCGATATCCTGACCTTCTTTTTGAGTCAAATCCAGCGTAATGGCCCGCTTACCCTGATTATTGGCGAGATAACTAACTCCCAGGCCTTGCTGTTTAAGCGCCGCATCGGCCCCTTCCTTGCGGATCATATCGGGTATCGTCGGTGATTCTATTTTGATCACTTCGGCGCCCATCACACCCAACTGATAGGTGGCAAAGGGTCCGGCGAAAACATGGGTAAAATCGAGTACCCGAATTCCTTCGAATGACTGCATGATTTATTTTCGCCTACTGGTTTGTTAAGTTACATTTTATCCGATCGGGGTATGGTTAAAACCCGCGATATGCCGGATGGACGCCAGGCCACCGAGTTTTTTTATCATCTCGGCCTGATCGTCAAACGCATTGCTGTTCACCTGTTCGGGGTCGAGAATCGAGTGCAGCGTCTCCCGTATATCATCGTGGATAGACTGGTATCCAGGATCATCGGCGAGATTTCGTAATTCACGCGAATCTTGCTCGATATCAAACAGCAAAGCGGGATTACCTTCCGCAAAATAGACATATTTACAGGCGCCCTTGCGCAGCATGAAAACGCCCGTGGGGCTTCCCCCATCGTGGTATTCACTCAATACCGGACGGTCCGGCTCGGGATTGTCGATAAAATGATATATGGGTCGGCCTTGCCAGTCATGATCAACATACGAAGCCTTACCGTTTACAAAGGATTCTATAGTCGCTGCCATGTCGGTCAGAGAAACCGGAGTCTTGTTCACACTCGGCTCGATTCCTGGTCCGCTCAGGGTCATCGGTATTCCTACCGAGTCCTCGTACATATAGCACTTACCCCAGATTCCGTGGTTGCCGATCATATCGCCGTGATCGCTGGTATAAATAATCTGCGTTTTATCGCTGTTGCCAGACTGTTCCAGGGCTCCGTCGACCTGGCGCACGTTATCGTCTAAAAAACTGCACAAACCATAGTAATTTCGCAGGCCTTCGATTCGTCCCTGGTCGCTAAAGTAATCATTGTAATCCCAGAATTTTCGCATCTCATCGAGCACCGGATGCTTTAACTGTCTTTCTGGATCGCAATCGTAAGGCTCGGGCAAATCGATGTCTCGATACAGGTTATAGAATTGCTCGGGAGCAGATAGCGGGTAATGTGGGCAAACAAACGATACGAATAAAACCCAGGGATTGTCAGATGATCGTGAAAACCTGGCCAATAACCATTGTACAGCTGCGGCGGTAATATTCCGATCATACTGCGTATAATCGGTTTCGCCGGGTCCAATAGTTGCCGACATCTCGGCAGCCTCGGGAAAATCAGCCAGTGGTTTCCGCATTAGTGCCAGTGGCCAGCCGACACCCTCGTTGGCAAGAAACATCGGGAGTTGCTGATCTGAATATCCGCAATCGTCACGCGCAGATCGATGGTGTAATTTACCGATAGATACCACTTCGTGGCCATTGGCTCGTAAGCGGTGCATCCAGCTTTGATATTGCCCATAATAGGGCTCGGCTGAAGACCAGCAGCGGTGCTCAAATACCTGGGTTCCAGTGGCAAAACTGGCCCGCGCCGAAATACAAATTGGTGAAGGAGTATAGGCATTTTCGAATCGGATTCCGGAATTCGCGAGTTGATCCAAGGCTGGAGTTTTTACCAGTGGATTGCCGTAGGCTCCCATCACCGAACGGGTGTGTTCGTCCGACATGATGACCAACACATTTTTCTGAACCATGATTTTCAGTCCATTATTACTACGCTTAATGGTATCTTATTGTTTAGCTAACGCCATCTATTTTTACTGCAGAAACGCGAAAATGACACGGTCTACCCTTCTCACTTGTTGCCCTACCGAGAGCGCGGCCGAGCCGAATTTTGGCCTACCCTCGTGACACTCGAAACCAGTAAAACGCGCGCGCCTAAATCCCCGATTGTCCTGGGCCGTTGAGCCAGAAACTGATCGAGATGAGCAATAATACGGGAACCATATATTTTAATACATCCCGAAGTATACGGTGATTATTAAATCCCTCGGGCAGGCCTTTTCATAATTCCTGGGCGGCGGACGTACTGGCGTTGCGCCAGGTGGTTATCTCGGCCTCATAGCCGATTTATGTAGGCACTGCTGACGCGAGTTTCCTGGCCTCCTCACGGTCCGGCGCAACCCAGGTAACCTGGTTCAGGATATGCGCAATCCCCAATTATTCGCTCTTGTCAAAATTCATTCGGGCTTTTTCGCCAACGCTTCAGATACCTCCCATTTAGTCTAATGTATGTCGCGAGGCATTATCTGGTATCGACACCGTAAATTTCCTGATTGCGAAGCGGGTATATAGACAGTTATGATTTCTGGATTCCGGATTGATTATAATCCTGCCCCATTGTAATGTGAGAATTATTCCGCTGCGGTCGAATACAACGTCGCCAATATGAAATCCTGTCGTGCTCCTCTGATTGAAGATCGTCCCGACACCCTTGAGGGTGGTTGGGAAAGCTTCACCGTTACGATCGATGCCCCGGTTGAATCACAGGATTACATCGAAGATTTCGAAGCCTGTTGTCACCCAATCTGCTTCATCGCCCAGCTTGACGATCGGGATGATCCGATAACGCCAACCAAACAGCAGGATGGACCATGATAAAGCAGGCAATCCTGGTCATCGTCTGTTTGCTGCTACCCACATCCGGCGATGCGGCTCCCCAATGGATAGAACATGCCTCGGCCCCTGGCCCAGATATACCGCCGGTTGGATTGTCTCGCTTCGACCAGATATTTATGCAACAGGATAATGGCTACCAGATCCCTTACCCGTTCGAAAAATTAGTCGAACATCTCGAAGCCGGTATCGATAACCAGGGTAAAAATGGTTTGCGCCAGGTGTTTGTTCCCATCGGACGGTCATTGCAACGCGATACTGCGGCACCCGACTATTTTAAATTTCCGCGTTCGCTCATCGCGCTCGAAGGCGAGCCCAGGGTATCAAAGGGGCAGGCAGGACTGGTACTGGAATATCGACTCTTCATCGCTCACCAGCCAAATACTGAAACCCTGGAGGTAATCAGTTACAACAACGAATTCGGGCGATTCGAATTTCAGGTAGTCGAGAATTATTCGCGTGACCAGATTCCTGTGGTACGCCAGGCAAACCGGGTTATGTGCCTGAGCTGCCACCAGAATGCAGCGCCAATATTTCCGGAAACCCCCTGGACTGAGACCAGTTTCAACGTCGAGGTTGCAAAGGAATTGATTCGGGCACTACCGCAAAAATTTACCTCCCTGATAAGTGTCTTAACTCCCGATGCCGGTGTAATCGATGTCCTCGTAGAACGGGCCAACTACCTGTCGGCAGCGCAATATATCTGGAAAAATGGCTGTAGCACGAGTCGTTGTCGAGCCGCGCTGCTGCGGGCTGCATTACAGTTTCGCCTTAGTGGAAAATCGAATTTCGAGTGGCAACACAATACCTATCGAGTCAATTACCATGAAGAATTGAAACAGAACTGGAAACAGAACTGGCCGCAGGGGCTGGCGCTCGCCGGCAGCAGGATAGTCACCCTGGATTCGTTTGATCAAGATCAACGGACCATCGAACAAGATCCACTAACGGCCCGGCCCGCACATGCGAACTGGTATGAAGCCGATGCGGTTCTGGCGCGTGGAATTGTCTATCGGCTGGCGGGTTTTTTAACCCAGGCCGATATTCAGCGCTTCGACCGGCGCCTGATCGCGCTGGAAGGGTCGCAGACTGGCAATAACCAGAGTTTTCGGTCACCCTGTCGCATAGCTTTCTCCAGGGAGTCTACGGTCGAACTTTCCTGCAGTGAAATCGGTACAATCGATGGCCTGCAAGCGACCTTCGAAATTGAACTGGAGCAAACGCAGATCAGTTCGATTCGTGTACTGCAGTTGAAGTTTCCCGGTGATCCCCATATTTGGCAGCCTGAAGTCAGGAAATTTAACAATAACGGTGGGACAATCGATATCGAATTGTCGGATGCCAACTCCGATCTGTCTCAGCGAGTGAGCAATGGCAATCGTATCCGCCTGGTCAGATTGACACTGGATTCAAGTCTATCCAGCCCATTTTCCGGCGCTCGCATGGAAATTGAAATGTCCGATGATTTCAGGTATCTGGACGAGGCACTGGCACAGCTGCTGGTGGACAATGCAACGGGTAAATCTGACAGCCTGTCGGCTTTGGCATTCAGACGACGTGTCATTGTCGACGAACTGATGCAACAGCTTAGAATGACAACATTGAACTGGCCGCGATTCACAAAACCAACGTTCCTAACAGAAAAAACAACTGCCGTAGAGCTAAATGGAGATCTCGTTCTACTGTACCCTTATTGCGCACACTGTCATAAAGCCAATAGCGTCAATCCGCCGGGATTTCTTTATGGAGAACAGCTCCACGAGCGGCTGGTGCAATGTGCCCCTCGCATATTAACGCGATTAAAGGCATGGCAGGATGGATACAACTTCCCGAGATCACCAATGCCTCCACCGGCTTCGCCAGGATTGAGCGGCACCAGTGCCGAAAGCTGGCCCCAAAGCGATGATTATCGCCTGCTGCTGAATGCGATACAGAGCCTGGTCGATAATAATTATCTCGATTACGAAACAGCAAACTGGCCCGACACAATTTACCCTGACCTGCCACCCTGCCTGGCAATCAATTAACTATTTTCAAATCCCGGCAGAACGGCATTAAGCTTTGATTCATCGAGCGTGACATCGGCGGCATGCAAAAAAAACAGGCTCCGCAAGGGAGCCTGTTTATCTAACTGCTTTTAGTCGCGACCTATGGCAGCCATTTCATCCAGATATCCTTGTTCGCTTTCATCCATTCGTCGACAACCTCTTCGGTGTCACGTTTTTTCACATCAATTTCATAAATCATCGCCGCTTGCTGATTATTTCCCAGATTCTGATTCTTGATCAACTGCGCGATTTTAGGATGTTCATTCTCAAGCGTTGTTGATCCGTAGTTGTAGGTAATATCCTTGTCCCAGTTGGTGGCGGGCCATTTGTCGGCATTATATACTGGCAGTTCTACTTCGACCAGATCCAGTGCGGCGTGAATCCAGTGCGGCGCCCAGGCATAGGCGAGGAAAGGTTCGCCACGCTTGTACTTGGCCTGAATTTCAGCCCAGTGCGCGACTTCGGAACCCAGCGCCTGCGCATTGAAATCGACTCCCAGTAGATCGAGACGTTTTTGATCCTCACATTCCCAGGCAGAAACCGGACAACCGATCAGATTACCCTTGGATCCTGACTCCATAGATATGAACAAGTCATTGTACTGATTTAAATCCTTATAGGATTTCAGATTAGGAGCCGAAGCCTTGATACCGCGGGCCGCATCACCTTCAACCATGTATCGCGGTACGAAATAACCGCTACCACCAATGATTCCGGTTTCACCCAGATAGGCAACCGAACCATTACCACCGAATTTTGTTAAAAAAGTCAGCCTGGCAGGCGTGTAGGAAGGCCAGGATTCACAGGCAAAATCGAGATCACCGTTGCTGATAGCTTCGTAAACACCAGTACCTGCAGGCATAGTGACCCTTTTGACTTTATAACCCATTTCGTTTTCCATGATGTACTGAAGCACGCGACAGGTAACGACACCCCCAGTCCAGTCAGGCTCGGCTGCAGATAAACTCTTGGCTGCGTAAACAGATGGTACCGAACCTATACTCAGCGCTAAAACTACAGATGCAAGCCCTGCTTTTATATTAAATGACATTTTTTACTCCTCTCTCTTCGGAAGTTCCGGGATCTTCGTTGGATTGTTCGTACAAATCGCCCCGGGGTATTTTTTCCGCTATTTAGTCGGCGGAATGCGGTGATAGTACTGCGAGACTCGATTATTGTCGAGTCAGGGTTTGATCGTTTCGAGGTTAATTGAGTCCCAATGCCTCGCGCTGGGTCTTAGTCCAGGCCTGTGACAAACGATCGAGGATAATGGCCAACATTACGATCCCCAGCCCCGCTGCCAGTGAAATACCGATGCTGGCACGATTGAGGCCGTCAAACACCATAAGCCCGAGCCCTTTACCCCCGATCAACGGGGTCACCACCTCCATCGCCAGAGCCATCATAATGCACTGGTTAACACCCAGCATGATGGACGGAATCGCCATCGGAATTTTGATCTTGATCAGGGTTTGGAACATGCTGGCGCCAAACGATTCCGAAACCTCGTTTAATTCCGTGGGTAATTCACGAATACCCAAGGTGGTGCAGCGTATGATAGGCGGCACTGCATATATCACGGTCGCAATAACCGCGGCTACCTGACCGCCCTGGAACATCATGATGACCGGCACCAGGTAAACAAATGCCGGCATCGTCTGCATCGTATCGAGCACCGGCTTGAATAGAGTATCGACGGTCTTGCTATAGGCCGACAAAATCCCCAGCGGCACCCCAAAAATAAAACAGATCAGCACTGACACGATCACCGTTGACAGCGTAATCATGCCAAATACCCAGTAATCGGTGGCACCGATAAATACCATGCCAATCAGAGTAGCGATAGCAAACCCGCGGCCGTTAAACAAATAAGCTCCAGCGGAAATCACCAGCGTGGTATACCACCAGGGCAATCCCTTTAGAAAAACATTCAGTGGATTGATCAGCCCGTACCATAGCGTTTTTTTAATCCCCTGGGTTATGCTATAAAACACGTCATTGCTGACTAGCTCATCCATGAACTGATTCACCGGGGTACGAAAACTGTATTCCCACTCGAGGGGAAATTTTCCATACAGATTGCTATAAGAGTCTAATAGCATCATAAAAGCGATCAGAACCAGGCTTGCGATCAAAAAACTTCTCGCCAGCATGAATTCACGTAGCTTGTCGGCAAAATTCGAATTCAGCGCAGCGATCAGCTTGCAGACCACCATTGTTACCATCAAAGTGGTGAAATTACCGAGCGATGCGATCTGTCGCCACAACCAGTCGATTCCATATTCTATATATAACACCGGCTTTATATTTTCCAGGGCTTGTGGGAACAGCCGAAACACGTGATCGTGCTGACTTCCACTGGTTTTTTCCAGGTGCCCCATCGCATAGGTGACACGGTCGAGAATAATTGCCATCAACACGATCGCAAGCCCTCCTTCGAGCGCCTTGCCTACATTGAGCCGCACCAGACCCTTATAGACGATATCACCCAGGCCCGGGGAACCGATGAAGGTAGCCAGTACCACCAGGGCAAGCGCCATCATAACGGTTTGATTAACTCCGAGGTTTATTGACGGCATCGCAATTGGAATCTTGACCTTGATCAATGATTGAAACCGGGTTGCGCCAAACGAGGTTGCTGCCTCATCAATACCTTCGGGGACCTGGCGAATTCCGAGATTGGTTAATCGAACCACCGGTGGCAAAGCGTAAATTACCGTTGCCATAATGGCGCCGGGTGGGCCAATTCCAAACAGGTAAAATGCCGGGATCAGGTAGACGAATGCCGGTAGGGTCTGCATCGTATCGAGAATCGGCCTTATGATTGTCTCTACTCTATTGCTTTGCGAACATGCGATACCCATTGATATTCCGATAACCACGGCAATCGATATAGAAATACCCATCAGGCTCAACGTTTCCATCGCTTCAACCCAATAGTCGAGCATGAGCCAGGTATAGACGGTCAGGATAGCGAGCAATCCAAGACGTAACCCCCCGTAGGCGAATGCCGGTAAAATCAGGATAACAACCACAATCTGCCACTGGGTAAATATCAGGAATTCGCTCATCGCATCGTAAAGCCAGACCACGCCGGAGGCAATGAGCCGGGTTGTGGGTTGGACATAAGGGCGCATCCAACGATCAAATTCGTTGACTTTGTCGGCGAAGGGAAAAGATTCGACCCAGCTTTCGGGAAATATGGTTTCACCGCCGTGAATCTTCCAAACCACCAATGAAACGCCCAGCACAGCGGTGGCGATCACCCAACCCCGATGTTTTTCCCAGAGATTGCCCAACCAGCCTGGTTGGGTTTGGCTCTCGATGATAGCGCTCATATAAACTGATCTGGATAATAAAACCCCACTAGCTTATCGCTCATTGATAAAGCCCGCAATAGAACTTGATTACGCTGTTGGTTTACAGCCTGTTCGGGTTCGGGCTAAGATACCGGCCTGACCCGGCAATCATAAGAAGTGTTACATGTCCGAATCTCCCAAAATCGAGTGCAAAAACATCTGGAAGATTTTTGGTACCTACCCGCAGCGGACGCTGGAAACAATCGACCGATCGTTGTCACGCACCGAAGTCCAGGAACAGACCGGGCATGTGATTGCTGTGAAAGACGTCTCTTTCGAAATAATGAAAGGTGAAACTTTCGTGGTCATGGGACTATCAGGCAGTGGCAAATCGACGCTGGTGCGCTGTATTTCGCGGCTGATCGACCCAACCGCCGGTGAAATGCTTATCGACGGCGAAGACATCATGGCCTACAACGATGCCCAGCTCATCGAGTTGCGTCGCTTTCGCATGAGCATGGTGTTCCAGCATTTTGGCCTGTTCCCACATCGTAAAGTAATCGACAATATTTCCTTCGGCCTCGAAATCCGTGGTGAAGATAAGAAAGCACGCATGGCCAAAGCCACGGAAGTTCTTGAAATGGTAGGCCTGGATGGCTGGGCAAATCATTATCCACGCGAACTTTCCGGCGGGATGCAGCAGCGTGTAGGGCTGGCCCGTGCGATGGCGGTGGACCCTGAAATTCTCATATTCGACGAACCTTTTAGCGCACTCGACCCCCTGATCCGCCGCGAAATGCAGGATGAACTGATCGATATTCAGAACCGAGTTCACAAGACCATGATTTTCATCACCCACGATTTCCTCGAAGCGATCAAGATGGGCGACCGTATCGCGATCATGAAAGATGGTGAAATTTCACAAATCGGTACCCCCGAAGAGTTGGTCGCTAATCCGGTTGATGATTATGTTCGTGATTTTACTGAAGATGTTCCGCGCTACAAGGTACTCAGCGTTGGAAAGGTGATGCGAGAAGCCTCTGAAGCCACTAAACGCGACGGTGGGCCGGAGTGCAACGTTAATGCCAAACTGGAGTCGTTGATCGATATCGCGTGTGAATCGAGCATCCCGCTAAAAGTAATGGACGACGATAACCAATTAGTCGGTGAAATTGACCAGTCGATGATCTTAAAAGCGATGAACAGCCGTTCGTAGTACGACCTGAACCGGTAGCATGCCAGTAGCCAATAAGCCCAATTAGCCCATTAGGTCACACCTGGCCTTCGAGTCCAATCACCTGCGAAAAGAAATACTGTGCTCGCCGAGCAGGGGCATTGGGAATTTGCTGAAGCGAGGCCTGGCCAAGTTACCAGGCGATTAACTGTCGGTCTCGATAAAACCCGCCGCTTTGCTGGTTATCACCCGAAGTCGCGAGCCAAATTGTGGTATCGAC
>JADFJT010000043.1 GCA_022566015.1 Pseudomonadota bacterium
GGTATATGCCAACTGTCATTCCGGCATGTTTTTAGCCGGAATCTGTCATTTCGGTATGTTTTAGCCGGAATCTTTAGTCAATGGACGTACGATTACTAATCCTGGCGCCGTTTTCGACAGGCAAGGGTTGTCCCGGACAACCCTATTGCATTTCCACCATCCATGGTCGTCATTCCGGCTCGTGGGCCGAAATGACAGGATAGCTCTTAGTAAAACCTGGAATCATTTTTAATCACAGTAATTTCATGCAGAGTCATTTTAATTTCACTCCCGATCATATTAGGGCTGATGCTGAAACAGTCAAGCCCGGTAACTGGCTCATTTGTTTAAAAATATGGTGAGCGCCCGCAGCGATCAATTTTTCCGCAGGCATTAAATCGGCAAATCCAAATACTGTCATCTCCGCCGCCACAGCTCCAGTGACACCGATCGGACTATCTTCAATAACCAGGCACCGTTTCGGTTCGCACTCACCCATCGACTGAGCCGCATGCAGATAAATATCCGGGAAGGGTTTTCCACGTTCAACATCACTGGTGCTATATATATTTTCCCCAAAGAAGCGTTGAAGATTCGTTTTACCGAGCGTCAACTGCATCTTTTCATACGAGCCGCTGGACGCGACACAATAAGGTATTCCAATTTTCTCCAGGGCCTGCTCAATACCAGCTACCGCTTCCACCGAATCAATCAGCGCCTGATTAATGTCCTGTTGATAGCGTTCCGCCAGCTCCGCAGGTGCTGGACGTCCGGTAAGCGTTTCGACAATTTCCAGACACTGCGCCATAGAGTGTCCGACAAAGTGATCAAACATATCGGCGAGTGAAAACTCCAACCCACAAACCTCTTTCAATATTTTGGCAAATACCCGATTGGCCACACGTTCACTATCGACCAGTACACCGTCACAATCGAAAATAATCAGGTCAAAGCCGGAATGGGTTGAGGATTTCAATATTACAAACCTGCTACTGGTGCAGTTTCCGAATTTTGTTTAACAGGTAAATCGAAAAATAATCGCCATAGCGTTGCTGTAGATCGGGTAGTTTCCAGTCATCACCGGTTATCTTTCCGCGGCATAGTGGGCTACCACAATGACAGTCGAGGGAATAATTATCGGAACGCTCCATCGAATAATCGTGGCACAATTCCTCACCTGCCTCGATATCGCGTCGGGCAACATAAACCACCTGTCCCTTAAAACCGACATTCGGATCACAGGAGTGATTGATGAATACGGTCATATCGTCAACTTCATCGGGCCTGGAAGGTGACAGGTAAAAATCGTCATCGATTTGTAATGCAAAATCGCCTACCTCGGCATTGATTCGTTCGAGCTGGTCACGGGTCACTATATGCCCTGATTTAATCGCCACAATTTCATCCTTCGCAATATCCTGCAACGCGATTACTCCTCGGCCACTCAGCGTATCTTCGCGGATTTGAATTTTGGGTGAACGATATGTTTTCATCAATAGTGTTTTTTGTTCTATATTTAGTTCTCGGTAGCCTCGCGATCATAAACCGCCATCATCGTGGCCACCATACTCGCGACCAGTTTTTTATTCTCGCCTTCATAAGCGTAGAACTCACCTTCCGATACGGTAATATTACGCCCCGCTTTTTTAACCCGCCCAAGCGCTTCAAACCTTTCTCCCTTCGCCGGTGACAACAAGTTGATTTTGAACTCGATTGTGAGTACTGCCGCATTTTCCGCCATCAACGAAAAGGCCGCGTAACCGCAGGCACTATCGAGAACTGTGGAAATAATTCCCGCGTGGATATACCCATGCTGTTGCGTTAGCTCCTCGTTAAAAGGCATGCTGATAGATACCTCGCCCGGCATGACTCGGGTGAGCGTCGCACCAATCGTTTTCATCGCATTTTGCAATGCAAAGCTCTCGCGTACCCGCTGCTCAAATGCCGGATTGTTTGCTGTAAAACTGGTTTTCATAATGTTGGCTCGGGATATGCGTTCATGCCTTGATCAGCGGCTCCCTAGTCGTTATCGATCATGCCAGCACCCGCGCCTGCACGTGATTCTGCGGTGGCTGGCGCGTAAGTCCGAAATGCCAGTCGATCGATTTTAGCCCAGATTTGTGTTTCGACCGCGTAGGCCAGGGTCGATGGTATTTGCAGCGAAATGCTGGCCTGACCCTGCCGACAGGTAGCCGAATCGACCTCGGAAATTAGCAGGTCGTCCCGGTTACCCTCAACGCTTAATCCATTTTCAAAACAATGGACACTGACACCTGCCCATTTAGTAGTAAATACTGTCCTGTGATAATGTGCCGCCTGCCCAACCGTGGCAGCGAGCAGCAGCGGGTAGGCCACCCTGTCCAGTTTAATCACCCCGCCTTCAAGCATCGCCGTCGCGCGGTCGGCAAGCGCCGCGCCGGTGATGATTGGGCAAAGGCACGCCGATTTCGCTCGCCACTGCCCATCGCTGCAATCTGGAATGAAATCGTGGTAATCCTTACCTTCCAGTTGTTGAAGTTGTGCGAGCATTAGTTCAGGCCCAGGCAACCCAAAAGCAGCCAGCCAGCGTGCCGACTTGCCCGCTTCTTCGGCGATGCCCCAGTCGAGGCCAACGGCCTGCGCTGCCTTACGCAAATAGCTTTCGATTTCGGCGAGTGTATATTTATCTTTCACGGCGCAACGGCCAGCATTTCGTGCGGGTAGGGTGCATCTTGATACATGCAGATTCGCACCCAGCGATCCGACCGAGGGTCAAATTTCGTCGCACCAAAAAATGACAGCTTGCACCTGAGTAAATCGATCGGCAGCATATCCGCGGCTATCACATTATCGCGTATTTCAGAGTAAGGATGTGTGACCAGGGTTTGTACCCGTCGGGTGGTGTGTCGGTGCTCGGGGTGAACCAGTAGAAACTCGGCTAGGGTCTTTTCTGGAGCCCAATCGAGTAGGGCCTGGTACATTCGATGAATAAAGTACCCAATGCACAATGGCTGTTCGTACTCGGCGCCTGCTTCCTCGAATCGCTCGCCAACTCGAGGTTCGAGTTTTTCGGCAGAGATATACCAGAATCGCGCTCGATTCACATTTTGCTGGTAGTCGACCGAGATCGCCCACTGGCAATGATTCTGAATAATTTCTAAAGTCTGTCCGATACTCATTGAACCATCGATAAAAAAGCTCTGGAGTTCATCAGCGTCCATACACTGGGTTAAATCATCGACCAGCGCACCATAGGGTTCCAGCAATAGCGACACCAGTTGCTCCTGGCCTTCGAGTGACAGATTTTGTTCGGACCATCGGTAAAAACGGTCCCAGGGATGATTATCGACCAGGGATTCCGTTTCGACATAGCTTGTCATCATTTTCAGATCGGCGTCGAGATGCGCTAGCTTGTTGATCTGGATCGAATGTTCGGAATGCCATTGCGACACATTAAACCTGGCAAGCGCTAAATGATGTTTGAAATCTTTGACCTCTTCATCGCTTGCTTCCGAAAGGGATCGAACTCGTGCAATAGCTTCTTCCCGCGCTACCATCCAGTTATTGATCAGGGCGGGATGGTTGATCAGAAACGGCGCCATCCCGAGTCCGGTGGCATTTCCAACGCCGATGCGACGGCGTAAATCGGGATCGATTGTGGTCGCTTTAACACCACCGATAGACCTGGCAATAGTTTCAACCAGATCGATCGAAAAAGCGCGCGTGAGCCAGACTGATAACATCTCAGCCTGAAATGGCCCGCTGAGTTCGGCACGATTACAGATAGTCAAACGATCTGCCGCGCCGAATTTTCCCGATCCATAGACGGCAGTGGTTCGCACCAGATATCCTACCGATTCAACCAGGGCTCGATCAGGTTGGCGACCCGCTGCAAGATTTTCGATCACGTGCTTCCACAATCGCACCGACCGATTCGCGCGTGACAGACAAAGCTCACTGTCGGTGATACGTCCTGCTTCCTGCTTCGGTACGTTTTGCTCCAGTCGATCCAGATCGGCTGTTGTCGGCACACCATCAAACAGCGTAAAGCTTGCATCCCAGGCGGTAGCGATAACCCGGTCAGAGCGCATGTGATCGGGCAGGTCGTGTGAAAAAGCGACCAGCGAGTAGCTTCGCCGCGGGCCAGTCACCGTATAAACCGCTCGGCCAAATCCATCGTCATCGATTTCCCACAGGCTACGTTTGAATAGCCATTGCTCTTTTTTCAACCGACGCAACAAGGTACGCATGAAAGACAGCCGGGTCTGGTGGAAACTGCCCATGCGAGCGAGTTTCATCACTACTTCGGGTGGGCGGCGATATTGAGCCGCTTCGGGCATAGAATTTATATCAGTCATTGGGTCGAAAACTGTATTTCGCCATTCAGGTAGTTATCTTTCGTCATTCCGGCCTGAGCGGGCCGCGTAGGTCCGGAATCCATTAAACAGTATTTACTGAACTCTCTGGAGCGTTCATTTCAATAGATCCCGGCGGTCCGACGTTTCGGTCAAGCCCGGGATGACGATAGTTGTATTTCGTCATTCCAGCCTACGATTCCTGGATCCCGGGTCAGGCCGGAATGACGACTGGGGAAGATATTCATATCCAGCCGTGTAATTACAGCGTTCCAAAATTTTCATCGAAGAATCGCAACCAGTTGTTGCCCATTATTTTTGCGGTATCTTCAGGCTTAAAACCGACGTCGATCAAACCTTGCTCGATATTGCCAAAATCGCGATTATCGTTGAACCAGGCTGGCATCGGTGGAAAACCGGCGTGCTTCGCCGAGCCCTCTCCATAATCGATTTTTTTAGTCCAGCGTCCGACGCGCATCCACTCGACGACCGAGTCGGGCTGATCCTGGCACAGGTCTGATCCCAGACCGATGTGGTCGATACCCATCATGTCTGCGGCAGCGGCGATCATTTCACAAAAGCTTCGTAGCGTGCAATCGCCTTTCCCTTTCAGGTGATGCGGGTAAAGGCTGAAACCCAACATGCCCTTGCTTTGCGCCAGGGCCTTTAGAACAGAATCGGATTTGTTGCGTAATGCCGGCTCCCAAAAAGCCGGGTTGGCATGCGTGATGACAATAGGACGTGAGCTCAATTCCATTGCTTCGAGGGTTGATCGTTCTGCCGAGTGACTCATATCGACAACCAGGCCCACCCGGTTCATTTCCTCGATGACTTCCTTGCCCATGCGGGTAATGCCAGTATCGTTTTTCTCGTAGCAACCAGTTGCTAACAGCGACTGATTGTTGTAGGTCAGCTGCATAAATCGCACACCCAGCGTATGCAGTATTTCTATCAGCCGAATATCATCTTCCATCGGTGACGGGTTTTGAAATCCATAAAAGATGGCCGTGCGGTTTGTTTCGCGTGCGAGTCGCACATCATCTCCGGTTTTACCCTGGAAAATTAAATCGGGATAACGTTCAAAATGTCCATTCCACTGTTCGATATTGGCTATAGTTTCGCGAAAATTTTCGTGATAGGAGATCGTCACGTGCACCGCGTCTACCTTGCCGTCGCGCATCTGGCGGAAGATTTTTTCCGACCAGTTGGCATATTGCAGCGCGTCGATTCGGTAGCTGGTTTCGCTCACGATTGATGCTCCCTAAGCGGGGATACCCGAGCTGATATAGGCTGTTTTCACATGCGTATAAAATTCCCTGGCATATTGCCCTTGCTCGCGAGGCCCATAAGAGCTTTCGCCTCGGCCGCCGAACGGCACGTGGTAATCTGTACCCGCCGTGGGTAGATTGATCATCACACAGCCGGTGCGCACATTGCGACGAAAATGAGTCGCACGCGCCAAATCCGTGGTAACAATGCCAGCGGTCAACCCAAAACGGGTATCGTTTACCGTGTGCAAGGCTTCTTCGTAAGATCCTACCTTGATGACACAAACCATCGGTGCAAAAAGTTCTTCGCGGTTCACCTGCCAGTCATTACGGGTGTCGGTAAATACGGCTGGAGTCATGAAATAACCCTCGGTAGCACGCTCAACCTGTTCGCCGCCACAGCGCAACTCTCCGCCCTCTTTTTTTGCCAACTCAACATTGTCCAGATTTTGTTTTAACTGCGTTTCGCTCACAACCGGCCCGATTTGGGTACTCGCTTCAAGCGCATGGCCCACAACCATCGCGCTGGCACCTTCGACCAGACGATCGACGAAGGCCTCGTGGATGCTTTCGTGTACGACCAGACGTGATGACGCAGTACATTTCTGTCCTGTGCTGCCAAAACCCCCGCCCAGTGCACAGGCAACGGCGGTATCCAGGTTCGCGTCGTCCATTATCGCCAGTGCATTTTTTGAGCCCATTTCGAGCTGGATTTTGGTAAAATTCTCGACCGCGCATTTCGCAATTCCACGCCCGACTGGTACTGAACCTGTGAAGCTGATTGCATTGATCATCGGGCTTTCAATCAATTGCTGGCCGATTTCGCTTCCAGATCCCATGACCAAATTGAATGTTCCTTCAGGCATGTCCTGTTTTGCAATAATACGGGCCAGAGCCACTGCCGAAGCAGGAACAATATTCGCCGGTTTCCAGATTACCGCGTTACCGAATGCAAGCGCCGGTGCGATCTTCCAAACCGCTGTCGCCATTGGAAAATTCCACGGCGATATAACCGCGACTGTGCCCACCGGTTCACGACGCACATCGACTTCGATTCCATCGCGTACCGAATCCGCACTGTCACCCATCTGGCGTAAAACTTCTGCTGCAAAATAGGTAAAAAACTGCCCCGAGCGGTATACCTCGCCTTTGGCTTCGGGCTGGGTTTTACCTTCTTCGCGCGCGAGCAGGGTTCCAAGCTCTTCACACCGAGCGATTAACTCATTTCCGATATTCATCAGCACCGTATAGCGCTTTTCGAGCCCGGTTTTGGCCCACTCTTTTTGTGCGCTATTTGCCGCGTCTAGCGCCCTTTGTAATTGAGTGCTATCCGCCTGGGCGTACATGCCAACGGTATCGGAGAGGTCGGACGGGTTGATATTGGCGACTTCGCTTGCACCAGCCAGCCATTCGCCCGCAATATAGTTATGATTTGCCTGCGCCATTTACTGCCTCGGGAAATTTGAATTGCTGGCGGTTACGATAAGGGTGGTGGTAGGTGCAGTCAATCTAGAATTGTCGAGCTCGACGAGACGAACAGTATCGACAGGTCGATTTTTAAACCGGGCCTTTAGTTCCAGTGGCACAAACCGGGTCTATTTCCAAACCGATCAACAGCCTGGAGATCGGGGGTGATAGAACCGGAACAATTAGCAGCTATTTACCGCACCAGGGCAGTTTATTTGCCCTTATTAAGAAAATTATTATCTCTGTGGCTGGCAATTTCGCTTGCATCATCTATTACTTTTCTAGCATCCCCCTGGCTTCGAGATCGAGCAGGTACTTTTTGCGCCAGACGCCACCGCCGAAACCCGCGAGGCCCCCGTTTGCGGCGATCACCCGATGGCAGGGAATGACGATCGCAATATGATTTTTTGCATTGGCGCTGGCGATCGCGCGCACGGCTTTCGCATTCCCGGTCTCGATCGCCTGCTGCCGGTACGAGCGGGTTTCACCATAGGGTATTTGTCGTAGCGCCTGCCAGGCGCGAATCTGGAAAGGCGTGCCGGCGATATCCAGCGGTAGCTCAAACTCACGCCTGCTGGCGTCAAAATACTGGTCGAGCTGGGCTTCTAGATCGGTCAATATCGGCGTCTTGCCGGTCACGAAACGAGCCTTCATGCGTTGCTGTAATTGATCGATTTGATGGTCGATCAGCTTGCGGTCGGCAAATTCGAGAAAGCAAAGCCCGCGCTCGCTGGCGCCGGCATAAATCGGGCCCAGCGGTGTCGGCAGTTGCGCGATGGTAACCAGCGACTGCGAGTTGGCCTGTGACGGACTGATGCCTGCCACATTTTTAAATGCGGCGTGGAAACCGCTGAGCGATTCGTAGCCACTGTCTAAAGCAGTATCGATCACCCGGCCATTGTGTTTCATTTTTCGGTAGGCTCGATTGACGCGTAATGCCTTCAAATAACCGTGGAAGGTCATGCCGTGATGCTTTTGAAACCAACGTCTGAGTCGCGTCGGTTCAATATTGCGCGCTCGCAGTTCGGCATCCTTAAAGTTGGATTCGGGGCTTTGGTGAACGTTGTCGAGCAGGGATTTGAGCCACTGCGGCACTTCGCCGGTCTTAGTCAATGGCGAGCAAATCTTGCAGGGTCGATAACCCTGTTCGAGAGCACCCCGAATCGATTCGAAGTAATCGACATTTTCCTTTTTGGGTTTACGTGCGCTACAGCCAGGCCGACAAAATATGCCGGTGGTTTTGACACCGAAATAAAATGTGCCTTCGAGCCGACTGTCGCGATCGAGCAGGGCCTGGTAGAGAATATCTTCGTTGGGCAGTTGTTGCATGCGGGTTATTATACGGTCTGCAGTGACCGGTGCATCCGAAAATTCGACAGGTAATTAAATGGGACTAGGTCAATCCCATCGGCGAGGGGTCCTATTCAGCTAATACCGCTGTGCAAGATTATAACTCTTGGTTAGATAGATTCCGGGTCGCCGCTTCGCTTTGCCCGGAATGACGGCAGATTTAGTTGGGTTGAGAGACCCGTCATTCCGGCCGTTAGAGCCGGAATCTATTGGATCGAATTATTGAAATTACAATAATACTAAACATGATTTACTTCCCTGGTTTAAACGCCACAGGCCTCGGAAATCGCGACGTAATATCAAATTGCGTCAAATCCATATGGCTTCGGGTGTATTCATTCGAGGCGTCGCGTTCGGGATCAAAATCCCAGCCCTGGTAGCGTCCGATTCGTAACGCCGCGTGCACTTCGCGCCGACGCTGCTGGTCGCGTATGACGGTTTGCCGGAGCGATTCGGCATCCCAGTGGTCGGCCGCCTCCTGTCTAAAATCTTCGAGCAATTCGCCGGGGTCGCCCTGCGCCAGATTGATACATTCGTCGGGGTCCACTTTCAAGTCGAAGAGCTGGTCGGGGTCGGTGATACAGGAAATAAATTTGTACTGCCCACGCCGAATCATCAGCATCGGTGCAGCGGTTCCCTCGGCCAGGTATTCGCTGACGCAGGTATCCGGGTCGTTACTGGCGTCGCCATCGCACAGGGGCAATAACGACCGTCCCTGCAATGGGTCAATTATCTGCGGCTTCTGTAAACCGGTACCCTCGTGAGCTAAATCGACCAGGGTTGGTAATACATCGACCAGCGCCACCGGCTGCGTAACCCGTCTTGCGGCAAAACGCTCGGGCTGGTGCACGATCATCGGGATACGGCAAGACCATTCGCGAAACGACATTTTGTACCAGAGGCCGAATTCGCCCAGCATATCGCCGTGATCGGCGGTAATAATGATTGTCGTGTTTTGCGCCATGTCGCAATCTTCCAGTACCGCCTGTAAGCGACCGAGCCATTCATCCACATACGAGACATTGCCATAGTAGGCACGCCTGGCATTGATAATTTCCGCATCGCTGATATCCACCGCATCGAGCGCGATCAATTTTTCGAGGCGCTTGTTGTGTGCATCCTGTTGATCTAGGGCCGGGCGAGGTACAGTCGGCAAGGGAATTTCAACATCATGGTAAAGATCCCAGTACTTTTGCCGGGTTGCGTAGGGATCGTGCGGATGGATGAAGCTGGTGACCAGGCATAATGGGCGTTCATCTTTACTACGCGCATGATCGTAGATCACACGCATCGCCTGCGCACCGACTTCGTCATCGTAGGCGAGCTGATTGGTAATAGCCGCGACACCCGCCTGTTTGACGCTCGACATATTGTGATACCACCGGTCGATTCGTTCATCTGCATGGGTCCAGTCGGGTATCCAGCCGAAATCGGCTGGATAGATATCGGTGGTAACCCGATCTTCAAAGCCGTGAAGCTGGTCAGGACCGACAAAGTGCATCTTACCCGAGAGGCAGGTTTTATACCCCATCAGACGAAGGTAATGGGCAAAGGTTGGCATCGTCGCCGGCATATAAGCTGCGTTATCGTAGCCACCGCATTTCGATATATTTTGCCCGGTCATGAATGCGTATCTTGCCGGAGCGCACAACGGACTGCTGCTATAAGCCGATTCGAACACGACCCCCTGATCGGCGAGCCGATCGATATTCGGGCTCTTTACCGTCGGATTACCGTAACAGCCTAATGCCAATGCACTGAGCTGATCCGCCATGATAATCAGAATATGCTGTTTTTCGCGATTTACATACTTGACCATAGGCTTCTCGGCTGGCGACCAGCCTTGTTACAGGAGAGTCTTACCGTCGAACACGACCAGCCCCAGTATCGAAGTATCGAGGTCATCGACGCATCCAAGATTGACACGCATATGGCCAGGTTTACGGAGCATTTCATTGTGAGTATAAATACCGCAAATTTTGCAAAAATAATGTTTAGCGATTTTACTGCCGAACTGGTAAAGCCCAATATTATTTTCATCGGCTTCTATGCTGAGATTTTCCAACGGGATCGCTTCGGTAGACATCATCGTTCCCTTGCGCGAACAAATCGAACAGGTGCAACGAAGACCCTTTAAAATTTCTTCGCCGTCGTAGGAAAATTTGATTGCGCCGCAATGGCAACTGCCCTGGTAGTGTTTGGTCATAGCAATCTCTTTGCCTGGTTAATTTTTATCGTCGGTAAATTCTGCGTCCCAGTGTGAACCGTCGCAAAATGGTTTGTTTTTTGATGCCCCGCAACGGCACAGGGTGACGCAGGTATCAGACGCTCCTTTTCCTTTTTGTGTTTCGAGCAAAGTCAACTTGCCTCTCAGTTCGTAGGGGCCATTGGGTGCAATAAAGATTGAGGCATCTTCTATAATGATTGGCCCGCTTTCAGAGCCGAGACTGTAACTCAACGCGCCCGACGGGCATTGCTTCACCACATCGATGATTTCCTGCGCACTGGCCCCGTCAGGATCGACAAAGGAATCCTCACGGTGACCAAATACGCCTGGCAATCCATTGGTACAGTGTCCGGCGTGAGCACACAGACTCCGATTGTCGTAAACGGTGATATTCTTGCCCCGGTAAGTAACGAGATTATCCTGTGGCGGGTCTAGCTCGTTTTCGCTGCTAAACTCAATCTTCGAGTGAGAACCATCGCAATAGGGCTTATTCGCCGACTGACCGCAGCGACACAGCGCCATGATCGGTTTGCATTCTATTGCGCCATTTTGATTACTAAATTTTTCCAGGCCACGGATCACGTATGGGCCATCCTCGGCTGGATTGATGGTGACAGGATTATCATTGCTCACGTTTCATCTCCTTTCGTTGGTGTATTATTTGACTGCAGTAAATAAAAACCGGTTGACGCAGAAAAAGTAGGCGTCCTGTTTTGAAAGCTGTTCCATTTGCGCCAGCCATTGGTCGGATTCCTGCTGCGTAATCACCCCTTGCCTGACCGCAGCTTTGACAAACCACTGCAATATGCTAGTGGAATAATTATTCTCGTCGTAACTGGTATTCAATACTGGAATCGGGGTGACCCTGATCTCAGAAAAACCCACCTGTTTGAGTAATGGAATCAACTTCACCGGTAAGTTTGGACTCACCACCGCAATATCCCAGGCATCTACGATACGACGCGTGAAATCATTATCCGAATTGCTCAGCACCAGGCCGCGCCAGTCGGTTTCGACCACCGCAACCCTACCACCCGGCTTCAATACCCGAGAAATTTCGCGTAAAGCCTGTTCTACCTGTTCGACATACAGCAGGGTTTGCGTGCAGGCGACCACATCGAAGTAATCCGCTTCGAATTCTAGCTCGTCCGCACTACCCTGAAGCAGGCGCACATTGGCGAGCTCTCCGCATCGCTGCTTTGCGATTTCCAGCATATCAGCGCTCAGATCCAGCCCGGTTATCTGGCCACTGTCGCCGACTTCGCCGCTCATCATTTGCAGTAGCAAACCGGTACCGCAACCAACGTCGAGTACACTCTCGCCATTTCGTAAGGCCAAACCGTTGAGCGTCTGAAGTCGTTGATTAATGATTTCGGGGGTTTGGTAAATGCGATCGATTGCCTGCGCAGCTTTCTTATCGTAAATGACCATGTGTCAACCGCCAGCGACCCAGCAAAACTCCGGCTTAGATATTATCCTTGACACAATACTCAAGCCCTTGCTGATAAAATTTTGCCGCCTTGTCGGGTTGTTGCAAATGGTCGCTAAAAAGCTCTGCCAGTGCCAGGCAAGTTGCCGGCAGTGGACTGACGCCGATACTGGCTTCCAGATACCCCTGCGCCTTTCCCCATAGTTTCGCACGGATACAAATTCGGCCTAAGGCTAGCAGTAAATGTTCATTCTGATCATAATCGGCCAGCCATTTTTCTGCCTGTTTTAATTGCTCGTTGACATTGCTGGCGCTAAACAGGCCATAAATTTCGGCCAGGCGGTCATCCCATTGCCGGTTCAAGGCGTTGACAACCAGCTGCTCTGCGTGTTGGACGCTAAAATCCTGCCGGCCCAGTATCCCAACATAGTCGATGATTAGTTCGGGATCAGCTTGCAGAGAGTTGGGAATAATACCCCAGGCTTTCTCCAGTGCTGGTCTATCGCTCTTCGCCGCGGCCTCGTGTAGATAGCCTTTATATCCCTTGTGTTCCATCTCTTTAAGCTTCGACTCTTTGAACAATTTTTTCTTACGAATTTCCGGCAACAAATCGACCAGAGAGGACCAGTCTTCGAGCTCGGTGTAAACCCGCGCCAATAGCATCAATATGTAATCGTGACGCGGCGCGATATCACGCAAATGGTTCAGGGTCGCAAGTGATTGCTCATTTTGCTGATGCTCCAATTGTAATTCGGCCTGGGTCACGCCTATCGCTATCTCGGCCTCGGGCCTGGCTTCATGCGCGGCTTTGAGATAACTGTCGCGCGCGTCGTGCTTACCCTGCAGCTGCGCGGCGCGTGCAGCGGCGAGGTAGTGAAGCAGCGGGCTTTCGCTGAATTCGACCATTTTGATCAGGTTGACTTCAGCCTGATCGAAACGCCCCTCCGCCAGGTCGATCAAGCCCTGGTTCAACAACTTGCGACTTTTATCAAATCGCCGGGTCTGCGAATACCGTTGCATCGAGTAGGGTAATCGCCAGAGTCCACGTAAAAGCCTGACAACAAGGTGAACCAGGGACACGCTTAATATCAATGCCACGATTCCAAAAGCCAGGCTAGTTTCGACCGAGTAGCTACGGTATTTGACCAGCACAAATCCGGGGTCATCTCTCACCAGCAATACTGCGCCGAGCCCGATGATGATCAAAACCAGTACCCGGATTAACCACTTAACCATTGTCGGCACCTCCGCTTTCGACTGGCTGCGGATCATTTTTTCGTTTATTGATGATTTTTTTCAACAATTGGAGCGACCCGTTAATGTCCGGTTTTTCCGGTTTGACCTCTGCCTTTTGCAATTCCAGCAACTGGGAATAAAAATCGTAATTGGCGGCATTGTCCAGGTCGTAATATTGTTTGAACAGACGCACATTATCCTCCATCAGGCGCTGATACTGAAAACTGTCGCGTTCCAGCACGGTCCAGCGAGTCAGTTTCAAGTTATCTTCCAACTTTTGCTCAATATCGACCACCAGTGCTTCGGTCTGCGTGGGTAAGGATTTTTCTTTCTTAATGCTTACCAGCGACGACAAAAAAGAAACCACCTGTTCGTCGATAGTCAGATCCAGCTGGCTCGTATCCTCTGCGTCGACTTTGCCTTCGTCAGAGCCGATGCGGGGCAGATAGCCCGGGGTCAGTGCCCTAATTTGTCGGCTTAATTGCGATAGCACCAGGGTCATGCCAACCAGATCGGGTCGTGCCCGGGTTTTCAGGGTGGCGATTTCATCACTAATCTGGACTCGAACCGGTAACAGGCCGGGATCAGCAGTAGCGGCTATCCGGTCACTCGCGGCCTGCAGTGTAACCGCAGCACCTTCAAAATCATTTTCCAGAATTAACTTGTGCTGGGCGACTCTCATCAGGTATTCAACTTCCGCCAGTTGCCAGCCACTTTCGTCACGACCGTAGAGTTCGTAGAGCTTTTCGGTCGACTCCTGTAGTGACTGTTGCTGTTGCTGGAGTTTATCCAGGCGACTCTGCGTGTCGGAAAACCCCGTTTCGAGCGGAGCCAATCTGCGCTGCAACTGTGTCGTTTCAGCTTTGCCCGCGATTTGCTGTCGTAGCGATGAAAGGGCTTGCTGCTTATCCTGTTCGAGCTGCTGTTGCACTTTCCAGTAATAACCGGCCGCTGCAATAATTCCGACAATCAACAGCAAATTAAGTAGGCCAAACCAGGGGAGTCCTGGTCCTGGCTGGTCGGCCTTTTCAGATTGACTGGGTGGCCTGGATGCCTCCGGCTCTTGCTTCGGCTGGATTTCCGTGGCAGCTAGCTGATCCTTTTGTTCGGCTACTAACGGGGAGCTACTATCATCCGGCTTCACTTCGTCAGCCTGCTCGACTTCGACGCTGTCCTTTCCACTCGGTGTTTTCTTTTTGCTCATAAATTCAGTCTGCTTGCTGGCGCGCCCACTCGATAATGGCCTGTTGAATCGCTTCGTCGCTTGCGTTTGCTGCGATGATGGGGATTCCATTATGTCCCAGTTTTACGGCCGTTTCACGCATTCTTTCGCTGATCAGCAGCCAGGGTATCGAGAGCAATTTATCCTGCAACTTACCCATGACCAGAGAGAGCGCATTGTGTATGCCCTCGCTACTGGTAAAAACTGCAAGGGTAGGAAATCGCTGTGCTGTGAGTCGGTCGAAGTGGCTAGGTTCATAGTCGGGTGTCATCCGATGGTATACCTCGCAATAGCTCACGGTGGCACCGCGTTCGATTAATTCTTCACCGAGTAGGTTTCGACCCTCTTGACCACGAAAGATCAGAATATTTTTGCCCTCTACCTGTTGCAGTGCGGCGGCAGATAACAGGCCTTCGCTATTATACTGATCACTGCGTATCAGGCGTTTTTCCAGGTCGCCGACGCGTTCGTTGAGCGCCTGCCAGGTGGCTTCGCCGATCACCCCCAGCTGCAGGCCGGCTGGTAAAGTCGCGGCCTGCAAAAAACGAAATGCACCGTCAACCGCATTACGGCTGACAAACAGCACTATATCGTAATGCTCGAGTTGTTGAGCCAGGCCAAGATGGAACGGCTTGACTTCGCAATCGACTATTTCGATCACCGGAAACGCGATCACTGTTGCACCCTGCGCCTCGAGCAGGGCCTTCAAACCAGCTTGTTGATGTGCGGGGCGAGTATTGAGAATGCATTGACCCTGTAAACCCGCTGCCCTGTCACTCATGTTTAATCCCGTAGCCTGGCGAGAATGTCATCAGCCCCCTGTGCGAGCAAATCTTCGGCCACTTGTTTGCCAAGCGCCGCGGCCTGGTCGGCTTTACCGGTTACCTCGGCACGCAATATTTTACTGCCATCCGGCTCGCCAACCAGACCTCGCAGGTAAATCTGACCGTCTTTCAACAGCGCAAACCCCGCGACTGGTACCTGACAACCCCCGTTCAGAGCCTGGTTCAGCGCACGTTCGGCGGTGATGCGGATGGTGGTCTCGGCGTGGGCAAGCGGCGCAAGCAATGACTTCACTGCCGCGTCGTCGCTGCGAACTTCGATGCCCACGGCACCCTGACCAATCGAGGGCAGGCATTCTTCGGGCTCGAGTGGAACGCGGATGCGCCGCTCGATCCCGAGGCGTATCAGGCCGGCGCATGCGAGGATAATCGCATCGTATTTGCCGTCGTCGAGTTTGCTCAGTCGCGTATTGACATTACCGCGCAACCAGTCGATTTTGAGTTCAGGATAACGCTCATGGATCTGGGTCTGACGCCGCAGGCTCGAAGTGCCAACCACTGCACCAGCTGGCATTTCGGCTAGCGAACCATAGTGGTTAGAGACAAACGCGTCGCGCGGGTCTTCGCGTTCCATGATAAATGCGAGTTCGAGACCGCGCGGAAAATCCATCGGCACATCTTTCATCGAGTGCACCGCAATGTCGGCTCTGCCTTCGAGCAGGCCGACTTCGAGTTCTTTTACAAACAGGCCCTTACCGCCAACCTTGGCCAGCGGCGCGTCGAGCAGCTTGTCACCGCGGGTTTTCATTAGCACCAGCGTGACTTTGAGAGCGGGATACAACACGTTTAATCGACGCGATACTTCTTCGGCTTGCCATAGGGCGAGCGGGCTACTTCGTGTGGCGATACGCAGTTCGGACAGGGGAATATTCATTGGGAGTCTCTGATCAATTCATGAGTCATTCAGATGTGAAGTTAAAATCCGAAGCGTCGGACCGCACCAAGTCAAGGCGCCAATCGCAGGTAATAGCCAGTCTATTGCCAAGACTGGCAAAGCTTCCGCATCCCGGCTCACGCCCCTCACCTACATCCATGTAGGCGACGATGAGTTGGCTTATTTTAACGAACAGATGTTGATTCATGAATTGATCAGCGACTCCTTAATTATAGGTTTTTAATAATCTTGCGTATACCGGGTAGATGCCGACGACTGATTTCCAGCACGGCATCTATATCCTGGAAAGTGACCTCATTATTATCGTGACCAGACTGCATACCCCCAACGTGGGCCAGGCTGACCAGCGCATTACGGTGAATTCGATAAAATCGGTTGCCAAACTCCTTTTCCAGACTCTTGAGCGCATCCTCGATCAGCACCTCCCCCTCGGTGTGGCGAACCGTCACATACTTTTGATCGGCCTGAAAATAATAAATATTTTCGACTGGCACCAGTACCAGGTTACCGCGTACGCGCGCGCAAATATGCTTGCGCACTTCGATTTCCGCCAGCGCTTCGTTCTGTTGCGATATCTGCGCCCGGTTGGGCTTGATAGAAGCTTCGAGGGCTTTGAGCAGGCGTTCTTTTCGAACCGGCTTAAGCAGGTAATCGACCGCATGAGTTTGGAAGGCTTCGAGCGCGTGATCGGCATAGGCGGTGGTAAAGATTACCGCCGGTGGTTGCTCCAGTTCGGACAGGTGACGCGCGGCCTGTATGCCATCCATTCCTGGCATACGAATATCCATCAACACCACATCGGGTCCACTCGATTGCGCCTGTTCAAGTGCCTGGTTGCCATCGCTCGCTTCGGCTACGACCTGGTAGTCTGGCAGACTATTTACCATGCGTGACAGGCGGTCACGGGCTGGTTTTTCATCGTCAACGACCAAAATTTTCATTGCGTTTCCACCTGCAGAACTGGGATTTTCAGGGTAACGGTAAATCGGTCATCCGCTTCTACCTGTTGCATCGAAGCCACCCCACTGTAGGCAATTTGCAGTCGCTCACGAATATTCTCGACCGCCATATTATTACCTTCGCGCTGTTGTTCGGTCCGGTCTTCCAGCAATGGATTGGATATCACAATCTCGATAAAATCACCCAGGCGGTGGATCTGGATGTCGATCGTACCACCTTCCGCCAGCGGTTCGATTCCATGATAGATCGCGTTCTCTATCAACGGTTGCAGGGTCAGGGCCGGCAAGGAGACGTTTATATCATCGCTCGAAGGCATCCAGTTGACCGTGAGGCGATCCCCCAGGCGCAATGATTCGATCTGGATGTAACGACGCGCCAGCTCCAGTTCCTGTTGCAATGGAATACTGGCTTCGGCGGCGAGACTGGCCCTGAAAAGATCCGACAGGTTTTCGATCGCCTGTTCAGCCAGATCGGGCTGGTCGTGGGTCAGGCTCGCAATGGTGTTCATACTATTGAATAAAAAATGGGGTCGGATTCGTGCCTGCAACGCCTGCAATCGTGCTTTCCCCTGGATTTCGAGATTTATTTTCGACTCGTACTGTAGGTAGAAATAACGTAATGCCAGGCCTATCAGTATCGCGGCAATTGCCAGGTTGCGCAGCAGTATGAAAGCGGTATCATGCCCGCCCCCACCGAGGCGCATTTTTTCCACCAGGATAATACCCATCAGGCTTACGACCAGGGTAATCAACAAGGTGATGCCCACCGCAATAAACGTCGCGTTTTGCACATTGCGCATTACTGCCATGGGTGAAACCCAGCACAGCACGGCCGCATTGGTGAGCCCGACCCACAACATCAACACTGAATTCATCGCGACATGAAGGTAAAAATCACCCCTGTCGAAGCTAACCAGCGTAAATACTATCGCGATAAGCTCGACCACCAGCAACAGGCGAAAAAAAACATCCGCTTTGCAAAAGTTCGGCAGGTAACAACCGCTGGACATCGTGGTTAAATTATTTTGTCGATTATTGCTCATTAAGGTATTGATTTGTTTGCCTCGCACTGCAAGCATACAACAATATTCACAACACCCGATAGCATAGCAGATGGCTTTATCCTTATATCTGCGAGCAGGCTAAAATTAAAATACAGGGTTATTTATGACTGATAAAAACTCGCGCATGTTGGGCGGACGCTTCGAGGAGCCTACCGACGCTTTTGTCCAGGCGTTTACCGCGTCGGTAAACTTCGATCGACGCCTCGCGATGGTCGATATTCAGGGTTCACTCGCGCACGCCAGGATGTTGCATAAAATCGGTGTTTTAAGCACCGAAGAACATGCGGCGATCGAACAGGGAATGGCCACAATCAAACAGGAAATCGTCGATAACCAGTTCGACTGGTCTATAGCCCTCGAAGACGTACACATGAATATCGAGGCGCGTCTGACTCATCTGATCGGTGAGGCAGGAAAGAAGCTGCATACCGGACGCTCGCGTAACGATCAGGTCGCGACCGATATCCGGCTCTATTTACGAGAGGAAATTAATCGTTGTATGGCGCAGGTGAATGTTTTCCAGACTGGTCTTCTCGATCTGGCCGAGCGCGAGGCAGACACTATCATGCCCGGGTTTACCCACCTGCAGGTTGCGCAACCAATTACCTTCGGCCACCACATGCTCGCCTGGTTTGAGATGCTGGAACGCGACCATAGTCGACTCGGCGACTGCCTGAAGCGTATGAACGTAATGCCATTGGGTGCCGCCGCGCTGGCAGGCACTTCGTATCCGTTAGACCGAGACTACACGGCCGAACTACTGGGATTCGACTCACCCGCACGAAATTCTCTCGATGCGGTGAGCGACCGCGATTTTGCCATCGAGTTTTGCGCGGCGGCGGCAATTTGCATGGGGCATCTGTCGCGCATGGCCGAGGAGCTGGTGCTCTGGTCGACCGCCCAGTTTAACTTTATTCGCCTGCCGGATCGCTATTGCACCGGTTCCTCGATCATGCCACAAAAGAAAAACCCGGACGTGCCCGAACTGGTACGCGGAAAAACCGGTCGCGTGAACGGCCATCTAATTAATCTACTCACGCTGATGAAATCGCAACCGCTGGCCTATAACAAGGATAACCAGGAAGACAAGGAGCCATTGTTCGATACCCTCGATACCCTGCAGGGAAGCCTGCGCGCGTTTGCCGACATGGTGCCGAACCTGGAAGTCAATCGCGAGCAAATGAAGGCCGCGGCCAAACAGGGGTATGCCACCGCCACCGACCTCGCCGATTATCTGGTGAACAAGGGACTAGCGTTTCGAGACGCACACGAGGTAGTCGGTAACGCGGTTGCTTACGGAATTAAACAAGGCAAGGATTTAAGCGAATATACGCTCGAAGAATTGCAATCTTTCGATGCGCGCATCGAAGCCGATGTATTCGAAGTGCTGTCGCTCGAAGGCTCGGTCAATTCGCGTAATATTCTCGGCGGCACCGCACCACAGCAGGTACGCAAGCAGGTTAAGGCCTGTCGGAAGCTGGTAGCGGATAAGGCTATATAAATTTCGGCTAAAGGGTCGAATACGCTCTTCCCAGGGCGTTCTCACGCGAGCACCCGGCCACACTTTTTTTGTAACCCCGACCGACGGCCACACTTTCAGAGTAAGCCTGAACCGAGGTTGGCAGGGCGATTTTTCTTGCTTTAATTACAAGAGAATCTGTTCCAGCCATTCGGCGATGTCGAAAATTTCCTTTTCCGAGACACTGTGCTGCATCTCCTTGTATTCGTGCCACTCGGGTTTGTAACCCTGTTCTTCCAGTTGGGTACGTGACTGTTTGCCCAGCTCGATTGCTATCACCGGGTCGGCCGAACCGTGCGCGAGGAAAATGGGCACCTTGATATTGGCCTTGTTATATTCGCTGGTGAGCGTATCCGCCAGTGGTAAATAAGTCGATAACGCCAGGACCCCGGCCAGGGATTCTGGATAGCGCAACGCGGTATGCAAAGCGATCGCGCCACCCTGTGAAAAGCCTGCGAGCACGATGCGATGCGCTTTAATTCCGCCATTGATCTGCTCTTCAATGATCTTGCGCAACCGTTCGGCCGAATCACGAATACCCTTTTTATCCTGCTCGGCATCGATGCTAGAGTCCCGAATATCAAACCAGGCACGCATCACAAAACCCTGATTGATCGTCACCGGTATCATCGGCGCATGGGGGAAAATAAACCGTAGGTTCAACCCCGTGTCGAGCTTCAACTCCGGTACAACAGGTTCAAAGTCATGACCATCGGCACCGAGGCCATGCAACCAGATGACACAGCTGTCGGGTTTTTCCGAGCCGACTTCAATGGTTACAGGTTTATCGGTCATTTGGTTCATAGCCTGAAAAAACCGGCATTATATATCGCTCACCACACCTGTTCCGATTAATTTTTCACAAATCGCTCAATGGACTACGCACGCCTCTGGCGCCACGCTTCAACACATGCGTAGATATTTCAGTGGTCTTTACATCGTGGCGACCGAGTTACTCTCGGACTGCCGATATATTACTCGCATTCGGGTAAAGTGGTGTTAACAGAAAAATCTGTTTTTCGGGAATGTGACACCCAATTTCTGCTCGATCTAGTCTGTTTACTATAGATAATCTAGCGGGCTAGAGGTCTTACCTTTGGAAAAATTTGCCAAATGAGTATAAATCATCGTCGTAGCCACATCAGCATGGCCTAATAGTGACTGTATGGTACGAATATTATCTACATGGATGTAGTGTATGCCGGTTTTGCAGGAGCAAAAAACCGGTCCATACCACGTTCTAGCAGATGTGTTGCATAGCTATGGCGGAAAACATGACAGGTCACTCGTTTATTAATATTTAGCTTTCGCGATGTATTACGAACGCACTTTTGAGTTGTCGATTCATTAATGTGGTGCCGACGAATCGCGGTCGATACGGGGTCTACCGACAACTTGTAACTGGGAAATACGTACTGCCATACCCATTTTTTATCTGATTTGCCATACTTTTTT